>CBDUQH010000035.1:0-10835 GCA_965369335.1 uncultured bacterium | reverse complement strand
GAAAAATCAGTGTCAAGCTGTAGTAAAGCTTCACGGGGTCTTTTTGTCCTGCTGCCAGTAGGCCGCATCTTCACAGCCATTGCAATTTCGCCGGGTCTCTTCTCAAGACAGTTACGGAATGGTTAAACCTTTCGTGCGGGTCACCAATTAAGCGACAAGGAACTTCGCTCATTAAATCTGTCATTCCGAACTTGATCCGGAATTTGTACAAATTACGCTTGTTATCTTGTATTTACGATTTTAAACACTCTCATAGTCGCCTATGAGATCGGACTATATCTTTACACCACTTACGTGACGATGCTTGGCATATAGTCTCTGAGGATTCTAGTCCAAGATTTTTGAACAAAATATCTCAAATTGTTGTCTTTTAGCAGATTGCAAAGGATATTTATAAAAGAAAGGAATTATTATTTCCTTCAAATCCTTCTGTCTGCGAACACAATATCGAAGTAAATGTTCTTTATGGTTGTCATATCGTCTGTTGATATATATGTGACCGCAAGAAAAATAGTTTTGAATTGCTTTCATAGCATTTCGACTACTTTCTCCTTGAGTAATCACAAACTCATAAAGTGTCTGATATCCACTCTTACAAGTTTTATTCTTGAAGGTGCTAACTGAAAAGCAACCTTCTCCATCAACAAATCCTACAATCCACCAAGGATCTAGCCTTTCCTGCTGATTGTCTGCACCCATCACATTTTCAGTTGACATATTTCTAGTTTAGATAGAAATCCACCTAGAATCAATATCCACTAGTGTGGGATGCTCAGAGTTTCCAGCATATAGCCAAGTTTTTGTGCATTATTATTTATGGACTGTATGCACAGAGGGTTCAATCCTGCACCGACTGGTGCGGGAATATACCTCACTATGGCAACGATTTCCTACCATAGAACAGTTATAGTTACTGCTGCCGTTCACCGGGGCTTCGATCAAAAGCAGTTACATAAATGCAACCACCCTCTCAATTAACCTTCCGGCACTGGGCAGGCTTCAGCCCGTATACTTCCTCTTACGAGTTTGCACAGACCTGTGTTTTTGGTAAACAGTCCTTCCGTAGTCTTTATCTGCGGCCCCACTATCCGAAGATAGCAGGGCTGGGCTTATTGCTAACGTACGCCCAGCTTATTTGCCGAGTTCCTTAAGAAGAGTTCTCCCGCTCGCCTGAGTCTACTCGACTCGTCCACCTGTGTCGGTTCTCGGTACGGATTGATATAGCCCTCACTACGACGCTTTTCTCGGAAACTGACGTCATCCAAATTGCTCCAACAATGTTAGAACTTTTACTCACTGCTCGACTTAGCGAATTTCCGGATTTGCCTGGAAACTCTACCTAACAGTTTAAACGTGTGCATCTTCAACGCACCGCTTGGATTAGCCAACTTCGTCCCGCCCTAGCTAATAACGGACTATACCAAGGACTGGAATATCAACCAGTTACCCATCGGCTACCCCAAATGATTGGGCTCACCTTAGGACCGCCTAACCCTGAGACGACGAACGTTGCTCAGGAAACCTTGGACATGCGGCGATGGAGATTCTCACTCCATTTGCGCTACTCATACCTGCATTCTCACTTCTATCCGCTCCACTCCACCTTCCGGTGAGGCTTCAACGCAAATAGAACGCTCCTCTACCGCCAATGCAAAGCATTGACCTCTGTCTTCGGTTATTGTCTTAGCCTCGTTAAATTTTCGACGCTATCTTCCTCGGCTAGTGAGCTGTTACGCTTTCTTTCAAGGATGGCTGCTTCTAAGCCGACCTCCTAGGTGTCTTAGGAAAATAACTTCCTTTCCCACTTAGACAATAATTAGAGACCTTAGACGAGAGTCTGGGATGTTTCCCTTTCGCCCATGGAGCTTAGCCCCCACAGACTCAGTCCTGTGAATTCACTTCTGGTATTCGGAGTTTGATAGGATGCCAGCACTTACGTACCAAACACCCTTCCAGTGCTCTACCCCCAAAAGCTTCAAACACAAGCCTGTACCTAGATACATTTCGAGGAGAACCAGCTATCTCCGGACTCGATTGGCATATTACCCCTATCCACAGTTCATCCAAACATCTTGCAGCATGTACTGGTTCGGCCCTCCGACACATTTTACTGTGCCTTCAGCCTGACCATGGATAGCTCGTCCGGTTTCGGGTCTAACATGCATTACTAATCGCCCTATTCAGGCTCGCTTTCACTCCGCCTCCACGATTTCAATCGTTTAAGCTTGCAATACACATTAACTCGCAGGTTCATTCTTCAATAGGCACGCCATCACCCCAATAAATTGGAGCTCTGACTGTTTGTTAGCAAACGGTTTCAGGTACTATTTCACTGGGTGTCTCACCCTTCTTTTCACCTTTCCCTCACGGTACTAGTTCACTATCGGTCACAGTGTGTGTTTAGCCTTGCCCTGTGGTCAGGGCGGATTCAACCGGGAGTTTGCCGTCTCCCAGCCTACTCAGGATACTTCTAGGTTCAACTTTGGTTTCGAATACACGACTTTCACGTTCTATGGTCAACCATTCCACATTGTTCTTCTACCATTGCTGATACCACATTAAAGTCCTACAACCCCATACTAAAAGTATGGTTTGGGCTTCTCCCTGTTCGCTCATCGCTTACTAAGGGAATCACTTTCGTTTTCTTTTCCTCCGGGTACTTAGATATTTCAGTTCCCCGACTTACCTCCCAATCTCAAAGAGACTGAGTTATCTTGCTTTCACAAGATAGGGTTTCCCCATTCGGACACCGCCGGATCAAAGCTTCTTGACAGCTCCCCGACGACTTTCGCGGTCTTGCACGTCCTTCTTCGGCACACTATGCCAAGGCATCCACCGTTTGCTTGATTATAAAGTAGCTTTTTAATTAATTTCTTCTTATAAAGACATGAAATTACATGGCTCTTTAGATAAGACCTAAAGACTCATGATCTCTTCACTTGTTAATGAACAACTACTTTTGCAAATATCCTTTTGAGCTCTCCATCCATTCACCTCTGGGAAGAGGGTCTCTATGGACGGCTCCACTCTAGGAGCGACTAAATACTGTCTATCTTTGCAAAATGTTAAACGAGCCGTTGACGACTCGCAAAGATTGATATTCTATCAAACCTTTGCCAATCTTCAACTATTTCAAGACCGGTCAGTTTGCCTGAAGCAGCTTTGCTGCCGAGTAGCTTGCCCCGAGCGAAGCGAGGGGTGGACCCTGTCGGGCTCGAACCGACCACCTCATCATTGCAAATGATGCGCTCTACCAGATGAGCTAAGGGCCCAAAAAGTCCTGTCCGGTTCCTACTATCGTCATCCTGAATTTATTTCAGGATCTTTCTGTACTCGTTTTTCCCCCAAGTACCAGGGATAAAATAAAATTTGTCACCGCTTAATACGGCAACTGTTACATTCGAAGCTTAAAGTTGAATGTGCTGGAGAACGGGTCTCTCCAGCATCAAGACTCACGAAGACAAAAGAAAACAAGTGTTTAAAGATTCTTTTTTATGTGGTCTTAAATTTAGCATAAAGAGAGATTGTATCTCCAAAGTGAACTGTAGTTTACCAAGAGGAAATCACTAATGCAACCACCTAAAACTACTTAAACTTACCCACACAAATATCTTGTAAAGCCTTTTTAGCATAAATTTCTGCTTTATTCTTATTTACGTTCGTGTAGCAATAACTGTTAACTCTCTTTAAGTTTTTCAAACCCCTTCCTTTTTTTACTAAAACTTCCCAACTTCCATTCCTAATTTTACAAAGCTCAACTTGATAGCAAACACTGTTATGTGATGCTTTCCACCTAATTTTGTCAACAAACCTTCTCTCATTCCAATTAACAACAACTTGAAGAGACTCCAGTTTCCTTCTCATTTCTTCAGCAGATTGAAACCTCCTATTTGGATCTGGATGCATTGCTTTGTTAATGATAGTTTTTAAAGTTCTAGGAACAAAAAATCTGTAATCACCCCTATCTGGGAAGTTGCCATCTTTTGCTAATTCTAAAAGTTCAACAGTACTAAGACTTCTACCTTTTGATAAGAAAACATCCCCATTGACCAACCTATATAAAGTTACGCCACAAGAATAAACATCTGATAAACTTGTGAAATCACGGTGATCTTTGACCACAGGATCTAGGTGAACTCTATACAAAAAGCCTCTTAAGTGATCACCAGGTCTTAAGCTACTTTGAGGTACTGATAGACCAAAATCACCCAACTTAGCCTCTCCATTATCAGCCATTAATATATTGGCAGGCTTCACATCCCTATGCAAAATACCTTTAGAATGTGCATGTTCTAAGCCTTTTAGAACTTGTATCATGATTTTTCTAGCTTTAGTTATCGGGAGATAAGCACCTCTCACTTCGTCCTCTAAACTCCCCTTTTTTAAATACTCCATTGAAATACAGATAATTTCGTCAGAAAAATAGTCTGCACCAAAAACCTTTACAACATTTCTATGTTCAGCATTTTTAAGGTTTTGTGCCTCCATAAAGAAGTTTGTTCTATCAACAACATCAGCTTTTGGAATACATTTCACTGCACAAATTGAATTCAGCCTGGTATCCCTCGCTAGCCACACTTCCCCAAACATACCAGCACCTAGTCTTCGTCTGAATTCAAATTGATTGCTCATAATGCGCTAAGAGCAGAGTAAATAGCAGGTTTATATTTGTCAGGAAGCGATTGTATATCTCTATGTTCCTCAAGATCAATTTTAGTGTCTAGATAACCAGCCTTACCTTTACCTGTCAATTCTTTTGCGATTGTCATTTTAACCTTTTTATAAACATTTCTAATCCCAACCTCTGCGGCAGCCAATTGAACAATCGCTTCATTCTCAGACCTAGTACCAAAACTTTTTCCTCTTCTCCCCATGGGCTCAGTGCTTTTAATTGTCACACCAGTAACTTTATATTTACGTAAAATCTCAAGTATCTCAACATAAAACCATTTCAGTTGTTCTGATCTTGAATAACTTTTAGGAAACTTCAACTCAGCATGCACCACAAGATCTGCATCATCTTTCTTTCCTTTTAGTAAAACATATAAAAAGCTAGATGTACTACAAACTATACCCATTCCCGTCATAAATCCTCCAAAAATATTTCTCAATTCATACCCGCATTCTACCACCCGATCCCCAAATTTCACCTCAAGCATTTCACTCCTGCTATAATAAATCCATGAACTCCAAAAACACCCAACCCACCAAAAAAGACCTCTCCAAAATTGTTGAGAAAAACGTCATCAAATACAAAAAAGACCTAAAAGCTCTCGAACAATATGACAAAGGTGACTCTTCCCAGGCCAAAAAATTGGCTGACAACCCAACTGTGCAAAGATATCTACGAACGATATAGCTCCATAAGCAAGGAAAAAGGCCTAGAGCCACTTCCTCCCCTCAACAAACACAACCTAGATAGACTCGACAGTATCCTCAATTCCATTAAGCTAAAAGATGACAAAATCAAACTCGACATCGCCGCCACCACAGCACACCTTCTAGTTGGAATTGCCAAAGGACATCCATTCACAAATGGCAACAAAAGAATGTCTGCCTTAATGTCGATTATTTTTCTAAACCTCAACGACCAACCTTCAAATCTCCCCCAAGGTCTTCTTTCATCTCTAGTACTTTTAGTTGTAACTGATCCCAGAAAAGACAAACAGATAACTATCCAAGTTACCAAATTCTTCACAACCTTCCTAACCCAATAACAAACCAAATAATCTGCTACAATAAACCCATGTTCAAAATCAACCGCCCCAAAATCGAAACTGAACAACTATCTTCCGGAAAACTATCCTTCAAAACCAAACTTATCATCACCTTGGCCATTCTCCTCATCCTCGTCTCCGGCACCTTCTACTACTACCTCAACACAACCCAAACCAAACTCCAAAAAGCCCAAGAAATAGAGTCTATCTACACCACCCTCCAAATCGAAAAATCCAACTGCAACCAAATCATCTCCCAGGGAGAAGGCGCCTTCAAAGACTACGAATATTGCACCAAACTCCTCAACACCTTCAAATAGCCTTTAACCTGTTGCGCCTTTGTTCCTTTGAGCCTCTTGTACTTCCCATACTCTCCATATCCCGTACCTTTAAACTTTCTCGCCCTTGAGCCTTTACGCTTCTATGCTTCTTCCCTAATTCTCATACCAATCATGAGGCATCACCCCACTAGTCACTTCCCCAGTCGCCACACTCACCTCAATCTTCTCGTGAGACTCACACTCATACTTTAATCCACAAGTCACATACTCATTGTAGTAAGCTCTCTTGTCTGGATTACTAGGCAAATAAGCATACACATAATACTCTCCCTCTGGCACACTCACAGAAAAGCCCAATCCATTCTGAAACTTATCACTACTCACATGCTCATCCGTACACACCTCTTCACCCTCTCCAATTGGCTCTGCACACACAGTCATTTCCTCAGGTATCACTTCAGATGGAAAAGACAAAGGCCCTTCAATCGTCCCATTCACTCCATTCTCACCCAAAGATTTCAAACTAAACTCCTCTTCATCTTCACCATTCCCCACCACTCTAGTCCCTTCCTCAACCATCCCCACCCCATCTTCTTCACTACTCCCCACTTTAGGCAACTCTTCCACTTGACCTTTTTGCAACAAATCACACCCTCCCAACACCACTATTCCCACTAACACCAACAATATTTTTGTTTTCATCTCTCCCTTTCTAGCTTCTATGCCTACATACTTTTAAGCTTTTGCACTTTTGTACTTCCAACCTTCTAAAGTTCCCCCATCACCCTCTTCATCACTTGCATCGGATTCATGTCCGTTGTATCCACAACCAAGTCATAATACTTTGGATCAAAAAAGTCCCCAAACCCATACTGATCCGCCATCTTCTCCATCCACTCGTTTTCTCTTTTAATCAATCTCTTTTTGGCCTTCTTAAAGTCAATGTTTTCCCTGTAAGAACTTCGCTTCACCTTACAGTCATCACTCGCCACCAACAAAATCTTTAATGTATCATCAAAACTCTCTCTCACATACCGAAACACCCTCGATTCAACCAGCACTTCATGTTTGCTTTTCAAAAGTGCCACCACTCTCTCATCAATCTCCCTCGACATAATCTCGTTGTGCCGATCAATTTCCTCATTCCCCTTTCCTTGTAAACCATTAGTTCGAATATAATCCCTCAAATATTGACTCACCGAAAACGTCGGTATCGCCAACTCTTTTTGCATATTCCAAAAAAGAGTCGTTTTCCCAGTACACCTCATTCCAGATAAAACTATCTTGCTCGCTTTCATACCCATATCATAACACCATCAAATACCCCAATCCATCCACCATAACCAGTTTTAATGATAACCACCTCTAGAGGCAGAGCCTGCTACCTTCACCGTCACCATAGTTGCAGCCGCCACACTCGCCACCGTAGCCACTGTGGCTACCACTGCAGCCATAACCACCAGATACAGCATTCTATTTTTCCAACCTTCAGGTGGATTGACTAGATTAGCAAACATCTCATCCAATTTCTTCCCAATACTCTCAGCAATTCCAACGTCATCTTTATTTGCCATCAGCTCAGCAATAACAGCCTGCAGTTCCTTGTTTACCGCAATCAACTTGGCCATCTCCTCTGCTTGCTTTTCATCTAACTCAGCCTTTGCCTCATCTCCTTTAGCATCATCTTCAGCGTCAACCTCTTCAGTTTCTTCTTCAATGTCTTGCTCAACCACTTGATCTTCATCACCTTCAGCAGCACTTTCATCATCCACATCTGAAAATTCACCCTCAATCACATCATCTCCAACCAACTCCATCAACTTATCGAACCTATCTTCACCCAATAGATCTTTCATCTTGTTACGCACCGAATCTGGCAACTGATTCAAACTCATCTCACCTGTCGTCAGTTTTGTAATTACATCTTTTGCTTCATCCATACTCATCTTCTCTGCACCCCTCTCTCCTCCTTCATCCACGATCTCACCAGTCACAGCACCATCAGACTGAACTTGCTCATTATCTTTTTGATACTGTCCCCCTTGGTAATTCTCACCTGGACGGATAGCTTTCAAATTCTGAGGCTCAGCACCATCAGGACTCCTAAAAGGTGGCCCAGTACCACTATTTGCCAATACCAATGCCTTCTGAGTATCAACCTCACTATCTTTCTTAACATCTATATCTCTTTGTTCTGGTTTACCATCTCCACCTTCAACTTGATCACTAGCTCCACTCTCATTCTTTTGACCAAACATAGGGTGCTGTTCAGCAACATTCACAGGAATTGCTCTACCTCTTTTATCCATACTCACCTCCACTAAATACTTACCTACTTATACCTGCTAACTCCCTCCAAATCAAGCAACTTCCTCTTAATTTTAAGCCCCGAAGAATACCCACCCAAACCTCCATTTGCATTCACCACCCGATGACACGGCACCACCACCGCCATTGGATTCTTTCCATTTGCCCCCCCCACAGCTCTGACTGCATTTGGGTTCCCTATCCTCTCTGCCACATCTTTATAGCTCACTACTTGCCCATAAGGAATCTTCAAAAGCTCTCTCCACACCCTCCTTTGAAACTCAGTTCCAATTGTCCACTCTATCTTTATCTCAAACTTCTTTCTTTTTCCTTCAAAATACTCCTCCAACTCCTTTTTCACTCGCTTTATCAGCTCACCTTCATCACTTCCAACAACTTCACTTTCCATATCTCCCTCACTCACATAGTCCAACCTCCGCAAACCCTTCTCACCCACCTCAATCCTAATCCACCCCACTGGCGACTCCCAATAACCAACTTCTATCATAAGTCCTCCCCAAGATAACTAATAATCCTACATCAACAATCTATTTTGACAAGTTGGATAAACTCTCTAGAGCCAACTTGTCATCCTGAGTGCATCTGATTTGATGTGACAAATCAGAAAACCGAAGGATCTCTCTTCTCTTCCCACTTCTTCAATTTCCCCTCCAACTCCTTCTTCCTTTTTGGTGGCAAATCTTTCCAATCCAAGTCCAACATTGCTCCCTCAAGTGCCCACAACAAATTCATACTCACTTCTTTTGGATGCAGCTTCTTTATCTTCACCCAAAGCTCAAACACATCCTCCTCAGCCAATCGCTCCACCGAATCCACTCCCACCTCTCGAAGCCATCTTACACTCACACCACCAATATTTTTCAACTCACTTAATCTCATAAAACACATAATAAACCCAAACCAAACCCCAATCAACCCCAAACCTTGAAACTATCCAATGATATAATCAATCGTTTTGTTGGACCAAAAACCCCCAACAAACATAACGTCCGTGGTCATCAATCTCAACAGGAGGAAGAAAATGGCCATTACAGTACTATCAGGGGAAACAATCCCCTTGCACATTAACAGATTTGATCTCGTCAAGAAAATATCCATGTGTTTAGAACAACTAAACGCCATGGGTATTTCACCGGAAAGCTGGTCAGATAAGCTCAACCTTAATCTTGCCAAGCACTACCCCCAACCAACGGTACTCACAAACATCAGCTTTAATGGCAAAAGTGGCAAACTCAAACTCACTTTCTGCCGAATTGCCCCAACAGATGTTACTCTTAACCTCTGGGTCGCAACTCCCAATGGCACCTGGGAATCTGAACGTACCGAAGTTGTGCTTACTCACGGTCTATATACTAGTGTTCAGTTTTCTCTATCCAAGGGTGCAAACAGCATCGTCTACTTATTGGTAGAAAATGCCAACCACACTCTAGACGGGAAGCATACTCTTAGTGAGTCATATCTGCCAAAGTTTGCCTCAATCGAAAAGTTAATCGAAACTTGGCAGCTCTTAGACAAACTCCAAAAGCTGTTTGACCAATGGAACGCCCACGATACCCACGATATTCAACAAGGTGCCGCTAGAATTCCACTCAGCAAATACTTTGACAACGTCTGCCCTCCAGCTTTTTTGATATCAAACATCAGCCAAGCCATTGAAGAAGACAAACTCAAGTTAAGCGTCACTCTAACCCGAATTTCCAAGGGCAAAATTGACTGCTCTTTCGGCATATCCAGCAGCTCTCTACCAAACGCTAGTTTCGCAACACCTAACCAGCGATTGGAACTAGAGCAAGGTCAAACAACAACATTAGAGTTCGAAATACCGCTTGAATATTGCCAAAATGGCATCTTGTGGATTCACGGATCGGGCAATGCTTGTGAGCGTCTTAGCGGAGAAATTGCTGTCACTGTTTACTCAGCACAACACACCCAAGCAACAGCAAATGGCGACCAGCACGTCATCATCTCCTTGACCAAACACATTGGTACACCATCAAAGGTGTTCTGCGCCTTAACCCAAGACTCTGACGCTACTTTCAAGCAACTTGCCACCTACACCGTCCACATGGAATCAAACACAGAAAGGGTTACGCTAGAACTCCCCATAGGATTAGATAAAAAACAACCTCTGTACCTATGGATTTCAGATCCAAAACTGGACAGTCCGGTTCGAATCGAAGTTAAAAGCTAACACAGCTAAATCAGATCAAATCTAGTTATCGCCCTCAGGCACTTGCTGCTTTGAGGGCTTTTTGTTATCCCAAAGCACTAGCCCCAAAACCACCCAAAACACCACTTCCTCCCCAATCGAAATCACATTAGTCTGCGCATGTACCAGATATACAATCAATACCACCAGCCACAACCTCCACCACTTATCCCTTTGGCTCCTCACCCACAACTCCCTCAAAACTAATCCCACCATTACCATATACAACCCCAAACCCACCAACCCTGTAGTCACCAACACCTCCAGCAACACCGAATGGGCTTTATCTACATACACCTC
>CBDUQH010000034.1:0-11131 GCA_965369335.1 uncultured bacterium | reverse complement strand
AAATTAACCTATCAACTTGAAGGAGATCTTGAAGAAAAAAGTGTAATTTTAAAAAAAACAGAAAATGCCAGAATAGAAAGAATGATGGCTCAAGCCTCAGGGATTCTCGAACAGAAAACATACAGAGTACTCTCTGTGGATGGTACCAAATCTGGAGGAGTTTCCAAAACTATTTTGGAAACAGGTGAAGACGATGAAAATTATAAAGATTTTAGAGACAGAAAAGTTAGACTATCTTTAGTCATGCCCAGTCAATATGCTGTTATCGAATTTATTCCTGGGAAAACTGCCAAAGACTATGTAAACAAACTAAACCAACTTTCTCCAGAAGAACAAAAAACTTTTCTCCAAAGTTTCGCTTCAGTCAAAGCTGTTGATTTCCTTTTTGCAATTGGTGACATTAAACTTGAACACATGATAGTGGGGCAAGATTACCAGCTAACAAGAATTGATCGTGAACAAGGAATGCATTGGTTCTACCAAGATTTTAGTATTGATCGCTATTTAGGTCTAGGTAGCAATCTGGATATCAAAGAACAAAAAACAGCTACCTATCAGGGAGTAGTAGCCATTGTGGAAGCTGCAAAAAAAAATTGGCACCATATTGAAGAGTTGGTCAGAAGAAATGCAAACTTTGGTGTAATGGATTATCAAAACAAAAATATCGAACCCATATCCATAAAAAAAATAGAAAAACAACTATCACGACTTGAATTGTGGTTAAATACTAACCGACCTTTAGAAACAAACTAACTTTACCCCAACTCCACCACCCCCAAAGCCTTCCCTTTCAAATACCTTCTCAAAATATGATACACGTCCAAATCGAACTTCCTTTCAATCTTATCCAAATCCTGCTCTTCCAACTCAGCCTCACTGCTAACACTTGCCAACAAACACCATTTATCAAACACATGTAAAATGCTTTCCTCTGTAACATCGTTGTATTCTTTAACTCCAATCATTCGCCCAAATTTCCAATGCATGATACGACTTCTCTCAAAAGCGGCCAAAACTTTTTTGTTGTATTCCTCAAAACTCTCTTTGCTCACGCATGCACCTGCACAATTTTCTAACTGGCTCCCAAAACAAGCCCCTTCGCCTGATTCCAAACCAACCAACTTCATACACAGCCCAAACTCTTTTACCAACTTTAGCAAGTATTTTTCTGCCTGTTTTTTTGACCTAAACACCCCATAAATTTTGCCAATATCATCGACTTCAATTGTTTCTCTATCTTCAATCACCACTCTCAAATATCCTTCGTCATCTTTTTGTAACAAACCCAAAGTGTAACTTTTTCTTTTTCTCAAAGCTTTGTTGTACTGAGGTTCCAGCTCTTTGATCAAATCTGATTCTCTTAACAATGCCGACAGTTCGCCAGCACAAGTCTGAGCTTCAATATGTGACACCAAATTCTTCAACCTTAATTCTTTTGAGTTTCTCAAATCGCTATAAAAGTGTTGCTTAACCCTTTCTCTCACGTTAATACTTTTACCCACATACAACACTCCATCATCATCCCCATAAAAGATATATATTCCGGGGCAAGCCGGCAAAGTATCAATCTCTGCTTGTTTCAAATTACTGGGTAATGCAGGCTTTGAAACAATCGTTTCAAACGTCTTAGTCACCAACTCTTCACCTTTTATCTTTTTTGCTATCTGCATAAAGTCCCAAACCACTTTCGCATCGCCCAATGCTCTATGCCTACCTTCACACTCAATCTCAAATCTATCAATTAACTTATCCAATCCATGCCCAGAATGCTCTGGAAACAAATGCCGTGACAACCGAACAGAACAAGCATGTGGCTGCATCAAATCCTCACCCATCCGGTGAAACTCTCTTTTTAAAAACCCATAATCAAACCGCACATTATGTGCCACAAAAATTCTTCCTTCCAACATATCCAACAATTCCTCATAAATATTCTCAAAAGAAGGTGCACCAACCAAATCTTCCTGCCTTATTCCGGTAATAGTTGTGATAAATGGGTTAATGCTCTGTCCAGGATTCACCAAACTAGACCAGGTTTTGCTAACCTCACCTTTATCCACCAAAACTAAGCCCACCTCAATCACTCGATCAATCAAAGGGCTATTTCCACTGGTCTCAATATCAACAATAGCTAATTTATCCACATCCGAAGCCTACATCACAAACTAAACATCTTCAACACAAACTTCTATCTTCACTCGCTACCAACATTCTCACCATACCACTTGGCAAAATCATCCCAATACTTCAAATCCCTATCCAAAATAGCCACATCTTTTTCTCTACACTCACCCAAACTCATTCCATCACCTCTAAAACTTATCAGTCGATCCAGAGTTTTTTCTGCTGTTCCTGTCCACATCTCAGTCAAAATAGTCCCCTCAATACTACTTTCAAAAGCCATACTTCTCTCCTCATCCACATAACACAATACTTCAGTCAAGATAATCTTTCTATCATCCACCGACCTCATCAAATCCAAAAAGATCTCAGCTTCAAACCAGTTTTCAATGTAACTCATGTATGGTCCTGGAAACCCATTCAATGCTGGTATGTTCCAGCCCGAATCATTTACCAACAAAGGTTTTTTCAACAACTCGAAAGCTTGAACACCTTTATGTCTGGCAATTTCTTCAATCGATTCTGACTGAATCTCCACAAAATCCATCGTTTCTTGTACCAAATCAAGCTCATATTTTTCCAGCCGCCGCACACCATATCGAAATTTATTCTGGTTACTAGTCACATAAAGAATCTGCATAACCTAAAATTTATCACAAATTACTTAAACACGACATCAAACTCAACTCTCGTCAAAACTAAAATTGCTTTAAACTCATCCAGTTAACTATCTGATCAGCGTCAAAGTAGCTCTGCACCACAAACACAGCCGCTAAAAAAAATAAAGTAAAATAAACCACGCCGCTAAATATTGTAAACACACAACCTTCAAAACTGCCAAACAAACACCTCGACTCTTCAAAATCTCCGACCAACTTCTGTCTACTCAGGACTTTAACCATTAAAATTATTAAACTGCAAAAAACTTCATCTCACAAACCATATTAAATATGTAAAAACACTCCCAGCCGTCAAGCTGGGAGTGATTAATTTTATATGCCTTCCGTGACGCCTAGCTAACTAATTACCACATCATTTTAGTTGCTGCTTAGCTTTGGTCACTTCATGGTCTACTAATATAACTAACACTTAGCAAATCAGTTGCAAAAAATTATTTGCAGTATAATCAACACATGCCAGTCCGCCTGCCGTTAACCAAAAAGCTCTTAATTTTTGTGCTAATCTACACTGTCCTTTTTTGCTTCATCTTTATTGGTTTTTTTTGGTACCGAGCCTGGAAGATAAATAAAGACTGCTACACACAACTAACCCATGACTTTAACTCACAAGCTTGGGGTGGGGGAGAACAACTCCCACCAGATTCACAACAAGAACTCACTCGAGCAAAAAATGCCTACCTACTCATCGGTCACGAGCAATGCATAAACGATGCCAAATTCTTCATCCTCTTCTAATTTCCACTTACTATAGTTATCATTCAAGCAATGAAAAAAGTCACAAAACATATTGTTGAAGTCAAAGACTTAGTCAAACGATACAAAAAAGCCAAAACAAATGCTGTAGACAACATCTCTTTTTATGTTGAAGAAGGGGCGTTTTTCTCTCTTTTAGGGCCAAATAGGGCTGGGAAAACCACCACAATCTCAATCTTAACCACCACCATTTCAAAAACTTCTGGATTGGCCACCATCTCAGGATATGACACCCAAAAAGAGGCTTCCAAAGTGAGACAAAACATTGGTGTCATTTTCCAAAACCCAAGCCTTGACTTAAAACTCACAGCCGAAGAAAACATTAGGTTTCACACCAATCTATACGGACTATATCCCTACATGCCAAGCTACTCACTCATGCCACAATCATACAAAGATAAAGTCCAGACCCTTGCCCAAGTTCTAGACCTAGAAAAAGAAATCTTTAACCCTGTTGATTCATTATCTGGGGGAATGAAACGAAAACTAGAAATAATCAGAAGTCTCATGCACAACCCCAAAGTTCTCTTCTTAGACGAACCCACCACGGGTCTAGATCCAATCAGCAGGCAGAACTTATGGCAATACCTTCAAGACATCAGAAAGAAAGAAAAAATAACCATTTTTCTCACCACGCATTACTTAGAAGAAGCCGAAAATTCTGATTACCTCTGTATCATCAACAAAGGTCAAATCGTCGCCAAAGGTACTCCAGACGAAATAAAAGATACCCTTATTAAAGAATACATCTTAGTAAACTCACCTCAAAAATCCAAACTCAAGCAAGAACTCAACAAAAACAACCTAAACTTTACAGGCAAAGGGCCATATAAAATAAAACTCAACGGACACTCTCCACAGCAGGTCATTCATAAAATCAAAACTCCACTTTCCACCCTCCAAATACACAACCCTTCTTTAGAACAAGCTTATGTCAAAATCATCCAGCAACAATAATAATTAAACTATATTCTTTAATTTCTAAATTCACACCTTCTTATTCAACCATGAACCAACTCAATGCCATCATCACTATCGCTTTCAGAGACATCACCAAGCTCCTTCGTGACAGAGCTAGAATCGCCGCCACCTTCATCTTCCCCATCATCTTTATCGGAGTTTTAGGAGGTAGTCTTCAATCTAACCTAAGCCAAGAACTCTCATACAACTTCCTAACTTTTGTTTTCACAGGAGTCATTGGCCAAACACTTTTTCAATCAACCGCTTCAGGCATCATATCATTAGTAGAAGATCGTCAAAACGATTTTGCCCAAGAAATATTTATCGCCCCCATCTCACGCTACTCTATCATCATTGGCAAAATTTTTGGAGAAACCCTAGTCTCTTTCGTCCAAGTTATCGGTGTAGTTATTTTTGCACTATTTATCGGAGTTCCACTTGAGCTATCGGGCATCCTTCGAACAATCCCATTTCTGTTTTTGATCTCAGCCATAGGTGGCGCCTTTGGTCTCTTGGTTATGGCAAACTTAACCGACCAGCGTGCAGTTAACCAACTTTTTCCTTTTTTAATTTTCCCACAGTTCTTTTTGGCTGGCGTTTTTAACCCTATCAAAGTTCTTCCTTTGCCTATTACCATTCTTTCGCGCCTCGCTCCAATGACCTATGCAATCGACCTTATCAGAAGCTTGTACTACTATGGAACACCCGAGTACTCTGAAGTAGTCCTTTTTAGTCCTCTAGTTAATCTTGCCGTTGTCTCTGCCATGTTTGTAGTCTTTCTTACCTTTGGAACCATTATGTTTGTCAGAAACGAACATAATCGTTAACATGACACTACTATGAGCATCCATCTCCCTCCAGTTACAACCGATCAAATGAAACAAGTAGAAAGACTTATGATCGAAGAATATGGAGTTTCAGCTATCATCATGATGGAAAACGCTGCAAGAAATACTGCCTGGCTTGCTCGAAAACTCTGTGGCGGCAATATCAAAGGCAAAAAGATAACCATTCTCTCCCACAAAGGCAACAATGGAGCCGATGGACTAGCCGCAGCAAGACACTTAACCAACTTCGGAGCCAACGTCACCTGCTACCTAACTTGCGAGAAAAAAGAACTCACGGCTCAAGGGGTAATCCAGTATAAAATCTTAGAAGCCATCAACACCAAGCTTAACCATATTAGCCAAACAATCCCAGCAAGTTTTGGGCAAGAATTAGAAGATTCTGACATGATCATTGACTCACTCCTTGGTTTCAACATCAGTGGCAAACCAAAAGAGCCCGTTGCTTCCGTCATCACACAAGCTAACCATTCCAAATCGCCAATCCTTTCAGTCGATATCCCCTCAGGTCTAAGTGGTGACACTGGCCAAGCATCTGACCCAACCGTCAAAGCCCAAGCCACCATCACTCTAGGCTTACCTAAAGCTGGGCTATATCAACAAAGAGCTCTGCCATACACAGGAAAAATTTTTCTGGCCGACATCACAATCCCCAAACAAGTCTATCAAAAAATAGGCATTGAAGTCCCCACCATATTCCAAAAATCTGAAGTCATTCCTTTAACCACCCAGCCAACCGAAGCAGCCATTAACCCAACCTCAAACCTTTAATAACTAAACTAAATTTCATGCCCAAGGATAATCAGCAAGAAAAATTTTATCTAGTCGATAAAGACGATCAAGTTCTTGGCTCAATCACTAGAGATCAAGCCCACTCCGATAAAACCAAAATTCACCGATGTGTTCAGATCGTGATAACTAATCATCTCGATCAAATACTGCTCCAAAAAAGAAGTATGTCAAAAGATACTTATCCAGGTTACTGGACTCTTTCGGCAGCTGGACACGTTGAATATGGGCAGACCTACTTACAAGCAGCAAAAAGAGAGTTGTTTGAAGAGGTTGGTATCAAAACCAGACTAACTTTTATCATTAAATACTTGTTAGAGATGCCATCAGAGACTGAAATAGAAGCTCTTTACACTGGAAAAGTTACTAAATTAGATACCACTTTAGATGCTCACGAGATAAGTCAAGTTAAATGGGTCAAAAAAAAAGATTTACAAAATTTTGTCACAACTCAAAAAATAACTACCCCAGCAATCAAAGCATTTAAGGTGTTAGGTTTACTTAAAGAACTAGATATTTAAAAAATTTATGCCCAAAACTCTCTATCTCATCCGTCATGCCCAAACAGACCACAATCTAAACGGCATCGCCCAAGGCCACATCGACCTACCACTCAACCCAACTGGCCTAAACCAAGCCAATGCACTAGTTCACCACTTTGACTCCATCAAATTTGACGCTATATTTTCCTCTGACCAAGCTAGATCAATCCAAACTGCCCAGCCTATTGCCCAATCAAAAAATTTAACCCTGATCAAATCAAACCTAATCAAAGAAAGAGACTTAGGTATTATCCAAGGTCAAAAATGGCAACACCTCCAAGAAAATAGCCTTCATCTCCTTAGAAACCTTAACAATATCCACTTGCCACACTGGAATGAACACCATGGAGAAACCCTTCATCAGTTAGACTCAAGAGTCAAAGACTTTTTTAAGTATCTTCAAACCAACCACAAAGGACAACAACTGGCCATAGTTCTCCATGGCGGATCTTTTAGAAGTTTTCTTCGACTTTTGGGATTCAAAAAACACGCCCAAAACATCCACTTAGCCAACGCCTCAATCACCACAATCCAAAAAAACATATTAGGCAAATACACTATTAAAGACTACAACAATACTCAACATCTTTAATTAGTAGTAAACATATCCAAGCCTTGATCGTAAGTCACCACTTGGGCTCCAGAACTGGACACAGCTTCAACAATTTCGCCAAACTGTGTTGGGGTCACAAAGTATTTGTCATCTCCAGTTTCACTTATCTTATGCCCTACCAGTACTACCCACATATTTTCCGCCTGTGCCTGGCTAATCCAACCACCAACTTCAGCTGCTGTGGTATTTTCCTCAAGTGATTTCACCTTTACATCATATGGCCAACTTCCAGCTCCATTTAAACCAATCTCATAAGCTCTTCCTGACTTGTAGTATCTCGAAGTTTGATAACTCACTTCACCATTATAAGCCCCGTAAGGATAAGCCACATTTTTAATCTCTATTCCAAGTTGTCTTCTAAAGTAATTTACAGGCTGCCTCAATTCTCTTCTTAAGCCTGATGCATCAAATTGGGTCAGATCATCATGGTTTATCCCATGGCCCATAATCTCCCATCCATCATCGTATAAACCTTGTATTTCTTCTTTTGTCATATAGCCTTCAGCCCCAACATAAGCACTTGGTATTGGCGCCGAGGCCAAAAATCCTTTTTCATCAAGTATCTCTTTGGCCACCAAAGTACTCGCTTCACCATCATCAAACATAAATGTCACAGCCGCTCCATCTCCTTGATATTCGGTCAACTGAATATCATCAAACCAAGCTCGTCCGCTCGCATCTGCAAGAATTGGTACCACATAAATATGATCAATTGGTTTATCTACACTAGGCAAACTGCCAATACTAATCCCCACTTCTCTCCACCCAAAAGTTCCAGTATTTAAAGCACTGTTCCAATAAGCCACTGAACCATCATTCATATGAATTTCAACATACAAACTTGCCCCAAAGTAGCCTCCCGGAGCATTCACAATATCCCTGCCTTTCATAAATCCTCTCAAAGTCACCGGCAATTTTTCAGTCTGATTCAAATCAACTCTCTGATAAGCCCCTGATCTGCCACTGGTTGTCGTGTTATCCAACCTAATCGATCTTGCACCTGAATGACTACCCGATACATAGCTAAAACCATCCTGATAAGGCAACCAACTCTCATCAGTTTCAAAGCCGCCATTATTGATCAAAGATCTAGTCGCAACAAACCCGGCATGAGCTTGGGACACAAGCAAAGGATTAGTCAAAAACACACCAGCTAAAACTATCAAACCATAATATACTATCCTAATGCTAAAGCTATTAGTCTTTTCAACCATATTGGCTGCCATAGTTTTCACCTCATCTATAATTTACTTGCAAATCAACTATAGCAGAGATTCACAAAAAAACACACTCTCTAATTCAGCAAAAACTACTACTGATCAATCCAATTCAACACCTAAACCCCAAGCATCAAATTTCCAAAAAGGCATCAGGATTGACCTCTCAAGCATGGATTTGTCAGGAACAGAACAAGAAATCGAGCAAATCATCAACAACTTAAAATCCAATCACGTCAACACTCTCTATCTCAACCCTTGGAGTGATGGTCAGGCCAACTACAAATCACAAATTATTCCCACCAACAACCTGGGTGATGCAGATTTCTTCAACCACATTATTGACCAAGCACACCAAAACCAAATTCAAGTTCATGCTTGGTTTGTTGTTGGCAAAGATAATTTTTCACCGCTAAGAAACCCGCAATGGTTTGCCATCACTGCTTCTGGTCAAAACTATCATCAACAAGATGAACCTGGGATCAGCCTACCTTTTGCTTCGATCGCCAATCCTGACTATAAAAACTACCATCTTTCTCTTATAGAAGAAGTTTCCACCAACTCAAACATTGATGGTTGGGTAATTTCAGAACCATTAATCGGTTGGGGAGACCTATACGACGACTACTATACCGATTTTTCCCATCCAGCTATAGCTGAATTTATCAGCCAAACTGGACTTAATCCAATAAATCAAGTTAACAGCTGGCGAGATCAACCAGACCAAAACTACCAGTTATGGATAAAAACTAGAGTCAATATAGTTACCAGCTTCATTGAGTCCACCGTCTCCACCATCAAAAAGTCATCACCAAACCTCCTGATCACATTAACTTTATTCGTTGAACCCAACCAAACTAGCCAACTAGATTTTGACAACCCCACAGAAGCCTGGGGAGAAGATATCTCCAAGCTTATCCAACTAGACATTGATCAAATAGAACTCCAAGCTGCATTTTCGGACTTTCACTATCCACAACCACCCACATGGGTTGAGAACATGATTAACTCTTTTAAATCTCAATATCCACAATCTCCACCTATAAGCGTTAGTGTCCAGTCCTATCCTTCAGCTCAGACAGGCGAACCAGTCACTCCATCTCAATTTAAAACTGGCCTAGAATCAGCTCAAAAAGCTGGTATCATCGGACTAAGTACTTATGCTTACCACAGACTAAGCCCTGACCTTTGGGGAATTTTAAACCAAACCTATGCTCAAGAGATTATTCTTGAGTAACTCTCTGCCTTTAAACTATGAAAAAACCAAAAGCAATCTCAATTGCTGTTGTCATCGCTGCCAAAGACGAAGCAAAAACTATCACCAAAACCCTCGAATCTTTAAAAAAAATTTTTAAAGCTAAAGACATCTATCTAGTCAACGATGCCTCAACAGACAAAACACTCGATATCGCAAAAAAATTCAAAGTTAACATCTTTTCCAACCTTAAAAATATTGGAAAAACTAAATCACTCCACCTAGCCATTACCAAAGGTAGACTCTGTTCCCGGTACGAGGCCGTTTTATTTATCGACGCCGACACTCACGTTCATCCAGGCTTTGTCAAACACATCACTCCACACATCCAAAAACCAGATACAGCTGTCGTTATTGGCCAAGTCAAATCAGATTTTATACCTAACAATCCAGTCATTGCATATCGCTACTACTCCTATGTTAAATGGCAACAATTTTGGAAACGTCTATTCGCCAAATTCAATGCCATCACTATTTCTCCAGGTACAGCCAGCGTTTACAAAACCAAGTATCTCAAGCACCTAACTTTTGATTCCAACTTAATCATTGAAGATTTTG
Organism: uncultured bacterium; assembly: GCA_965369335.1. GTDB lineage: Bacteria > Patescibacteriota > Microgenomatia > UBA1400 > CAYNFZ01 > CBDUQH01. Next base: position 798 of record CBDUQH010000034.1, on the reverse strand, counting down.
ACTTAACATTTCAAATTCATCGTGGCAGATACGGCAAAATAGTTTATGTTCCCCAAGCCTTAGTTTTCACCCAAGACCCAAACAATTTTCGTGACTACTACAAGCAAATGGTTAGATGGAATCTTGGACAACTCCAACCCATGCTCAAACACAAAATCCCCCTACAGTTCCAGCCTTTTGAGTTGGCACTATCTTTTCTTTTTATCCAAAACTTTCTGCATGCAACTTTTGTTCTCACCGTACCAGCTTTTTTATTGTCTTTAACCTTAAAATCCATATCAGATCAGCCATCTATACTCACCACAGTTGAGACTTATTACACACTAGTCCTTGTTGCTGATTTTTTCCTTCTTGTAGTCACTGCCCTTTTTGTTACCCTCAAACACAACAAACTCATAAATCCTCTACACTATCCATTCTTTTGGGTCATGCAAGTCATCAATGCCATAGCCATGTATCATGCATTCTACAAACTATTTTCTGGGTCAAAAACATCAGTTTGGAAATCTCCATCAAGGTGGAGAACTCAAGAGTTTAGATCAAACCCTGTCTAAGACTCTAAATATTTTTATCCAAAACCCCTACCATATTCCCACTGCAACTACGCCAATTATTCTTCTAGAATGATTTTATGAATAAAACAGGCTATATTTTTAATATTCCTTATGATTTTTCCAAACCTACTTTTAAAAAAATTAAGAAAAGAATTTGGGACAAATCCAATACAAGCATTTTTGTCCCCAAACTTTTTGGAATTGGTTGGACAATCAACTTTCACGCTCTCTTCAAAAAACTACA
>CBDUQH010000033.1:0-11388 GCA_965369335.1 uncultured bacterium | reverse complement strand
GACTGAAGATACCAAAATGGCTTTCTGTTTTAAAAACTTCAGTAGCTGCTGCTGATGCAGCGGGTTTGATGTACGGAGGAATAGATATTTTGCTTCACAAAGACAAAGGACCAATGGTGGTTGAGCTAAATCAGAGTCCAGGTTTGGGGATTCAGATTGCAAATATGGCGGGGCTTAAGTGGAGGTTGGATAGGATTGAAGGTTTGGCAATAAGAGATAGTGAACATGGTGTTAAAGTAGGAAGAGTTTTGTTTGCTGAGTCTTTTGCTGATAAAGTAAAAGCTGATGAAGGTTTGGTAATTTTGGATAATTTTGAAGATATTGAGGTAAAAGACGGAGAAGGGAAGAAACAAAAAATAGCAGCAATGATGAATACAGGTTTGTATAGGTCGCAGATAGAGAGAAGTGAAGCTGAGAAGTTGGGTTTGATGAATGAAACTAACGTTTTGTGGGAAAGAAAGCGAGGAGCTTCTAAACAGATTGTAATTGGCGCTAGTTTGTATATTTCCGGAAAAAGAGTATCAACTGGTTTGTCTGTGGTGAATAAGTTAAGGAAGCGTGAAAAAATTATGATAGGTAGGTTGGATTTACAAGGTTTTGTGGTTAATCCTAGATTGAAAAAAGATAGTTAGGAGGTTAGTTGAAAAGTTTTTTAATAAGAGCAATCGCCAGGAAAGAATTGGTGGGTATTTTCCAAAAAGTGTCAATACAAGGTGCTGATGGTAGGTGGCATACTTTTTTGGCTAAGATAGATACAGGAGCTTTTAGAACTTGTTTGGATATTGGCTTAGGAAGAAAGCTGGGTTTGTTGGAAAGTGGTGGAATAGGGAAAGTAGTGGTGGGAAATGTTCATGGTAAGAAAACTAGGGAATTGTGTAAAGTAAAAATGAAGATAAAAAGTAAGGTGATAATGTCTGAAATGAGTCTGTTTGACAGGTCGAAGATGAGGTATGCGATGATAATAGGCCGGTTGGATTTGGATCACTTTGTGATCGAGACTAATCCAGATGGTAGTAGGTCTGAGAGGTATTGGAAAGATGTGGAATCAATTGATTAGAGAGCTTTTGAAGAGTGTGATGTGTGGGAGAGTTATTTAAGGTTGAAGATTTTTTGGAGTACTTTTTTTGCGATGGGTTGAACTGAGCCGTGGGTGGGGTTGTAGTGTACTCCCAATCCAGGTGCGCTGTTGGCTTCAATGAGCACTACATTGTTTTTGGGAGGTTTTGATGGGTCTTTGATTAGAAGGTCTAGGCCTACTAAAGTGATGTTTAAAGCTTTGCTGATTTGGATTACCAACTCAGTGATTTTGGGGTGAAGATGATCGTTTGGCAAGGTAGTTGAAAAGCCACCTGAGGAGCCATTAGCGTTGTATCTGAGTTGAACTTTGGTGTCGCGTGGTGGAACTGAACTGAGTGTATAGCCTTGTGAGGATAGAACGAGGTTAGATTCTTGATCAATGCGAAATTTTTTGATTGAGGAGGCTAGTGATTCGATAGTTGATTTGCCATCGCCGATGATAAAAGGTGGTTCTCTTTTGACAAGTCCGATGACTTGATGATCTAGAACAACAATCCGGTAATCTTCACCAAAACATTGTTCCTCGAGAAGAAAAGAAGGGTATTTCTTTAGAAGGAGATTGGAAGCTTTTTTAAGTTCGGTTTTGTTGGAGATGTTAAGGATGACACCTCGGCCAAATGATTCTTTTTTGGGTTTGGCAACTATGGGGAATTTAAGTTGTTTGGAATAGTTTAGAGCTTGATCTACTGAGTTGGCGGAGTATTGTTTGGGGAGTGGAATATTGTGCTTTTTTAGTACTAAGTAAGTCAGTCTCTTATTTCTGCAGGTGGATGTGGCAACACCGTGATTGAGTTCTGTTTTGGTTTGATTAATCCTAGTAGATTGGTCTTGATTGTAGATCTCAACTAGTGCTGGTGGAACTAAAATTTTATGGTCTAGACCTAGCTTGAGAGCTTCGTCGACGTATATTTTGGTATAGCTGTAGAGAGGTTTCATGCGCCTGATTATATCAGGAAAAAGAGAATGTAGAGGGGGTATTGTTTGTTGTTATTTGGTAAAATTATGGGATGGAGAATAAACCTAAAGCCCAAAACCTAAAACCCAAAAATAAGAAAAGAGTTGCAGTTGGATTAAGTGGAGGAGTTGATTCATCATTGAGTGCTGCGTTGTTGGTGGAAGCTGGTTGTGATGTAACTGGAGTGTTTTTGGAGTGTTGGAGAGCCCCTGGATGTCGAGTGGATGAAGACAGAAAAGATGCTTTGGATGTGGCGATGGGTTTGGAGATACCTTACAAGGTGTTGGACTTTAAGAAGGAATACAAAGAGCGGGTGGTGGATTATTTTTACAGGGAGTACGAGGCAGGGAGGACGCCAAATCCAGACACGATGTGTAATCGAGAGATTAAGTTTGGGATGTTTTATGATTGGGCAATGAAAAATGGATTTGATTATGTGGCAACTGGGCATTATGCGAGAGTTACGAGGCAACAAGCTGGCGCAAAGCTAGATTCTTCGCCCTTCGCTTTTGCTCAGGGTAAACTAGCTCAGAATGACAAGTTTGTGTTGATGAGAGGAGCTGATGAGAAAAAGGATCAGTCTTATTTTCTTTATCAGTTGAGGCCGGAGCAGTTGGAGCATGTGCTATTTCCGATTGGTGGGATGAAGAAGAGTGAGGTTCGAGAGGAAGCAAAGAAGAGAGGCTTAAAGACTGCGAGTAAACCTGATTCACAGGGGATATGTTTTATTGGGCCGGTGAATGTGAATTCGTTTTTGAAAGAAAGATTGCCAGTTGATAGAGGGCAGGTCGTTATAGGTAGATCCCGTATCGCCGGGTTCGCCACAACTCACTCGGTAGTACGGGATGACACGGCTGGAATGAATAGTTTTCCAGCTGTGTCAATTGAGGCAGGTGGTGGTGTAGTTGTGGGTGAGCATGAGGGGGTGAGTTTTTATACGATTGGGCAGAGACTAGGAGAAGAAATTGATCAAGGATTGGTAGCTAGATTGTGTAAAAAAGGGGTTTTGGATTTTGATCCAAGTGAGATGCCGGCATTGTTTGTAGTGGATAAGGATGTTGAGAATAATCAGTTGGTGGTGGGATTGGAGAAAGAGTTGATGAGGAGTGAGTTTGGAGTAAGAGATGTGAATTGGTTGGTGGACGCGTGGCTAGATTCTTCGCAAGCTCAGAATGACAGTAAAGAGGTGTTTGTGAGGATTAGGAATCTTGGTGAAATTGTTAAAGCTAGATTCAAGATTTATGATTCAAGATTTATGATTGAAACAGACGAGCCGATGAGGGCGGTTGCCGAAGGACAAGCATGTGTTTTTTATGATTCTGATGGGAGTGATGCTGTTGTGTTGGGTGGTGGGGTAATAGCCTAGTTTGGTGTGGTATACTCGGTGCAAATAAGTGTGGAGGAGTGATGAGAAAGTTAATGTTTTTGTTGGTGTTTGGGCTAGTGATAATGGGTCTGAATCCAAGTCAGGTGTTGGCGGCTTGTGGGTATTCGAGTACCCAAGCTAGGGTGCAAAGAGATGTTTCACAACCTTGGAGTGAAGCCATAAGTGTTGGACAAGGTGAGAGTTTTAGAGTGGGGTCTTTTCATGATGGCTCGGGTCAGTTTGCTGGTGATACAAGGCTAAAGATTTATGAACCAAATGGAAATCAAAGATATTATGGCAATGCAGGAACTGTACAAGCCAGCCAACCCGGGACATACTGGTTGTTGGTGACCACGGCGAACCAATCTGGTGGTGCCTGTGAACAGTGGGCTAGAGTAAGTGTGGTGCCCTCAAATCAGTGTACTTATAGGAGTACAGAGGCGAGAGTGCAAAAGGACATCACACAAGATTGGACTGACTATTTGGAGATAAATTTGGGTGAGGGGTTTAATGTAGGCTCGTTTCACAATGGCGTTGACAGGTTTGTAGGTGATACAAGACTGACTGTTTATGGGCCGAACGGGTGGAGTAATGTGTATGGAAATGGTGGAAGATTGATTCCTGGAGCGGTGGGAGATTATGTTTTGAGAGTTGAGACATATAACCAGACTGGATCAGCTTGTGTGGCGGAAGCTAAAGTTAGGGTTAAACCAGCGTTGAGTTGTCGTTATGGGAGTACTCAGGCAAGGGTGCAAAGAGATATTAGAGATCCGTGGAAGGGTTATCTTGAGATAAATAGAGGAGATAGTTTTAATGTGGGATCTTTTCATGACCATACAGGAGTGTTTGCCAGTGATACCCGGCTAAGTATTGTGGGGCCTGGGATAGATACTACAAGGAGGAATGGAGGGACTGTGTGGGTATATCGACCAGGGGTTTATACCTTAAGTGTGGTGACTAACGGTCAAGGTGGAGTGGCTTGTGAACAAACGGCTAGTGTGAGAGTGAGATAGAATGAGCCTCAAAGGCTCAAAGGTGGTAAGTTGGAGTTATTTTTTGGGAAATAGTGGAGGGGGAGGAATCTTGGTTGGTGAAGACGATGGTTTTTTGTGGTGAAGTTTGGTGAAGGCAAAAATGGTGGCAATGATTAGAATTAGAGTGAGGATGAATCCGGCTAAGATGGTGAGAGTATTGGGTAGTTTTGATTTGGTAGGGATAGTGTTTTGGATGATTGGATCTCCTGTGATTTGGAATTCAATTGGTTTGGGTGGGGTGCTGATGCCATTTGAAAATAGGTCGTCGTTGAGGATGATTCCCGAAGAAGTCGTGTCGGAGGTTGAGTAGCTGACGTCCATGCTTGTATTGCCAGGGTTGATTGGGGTAAAGAGAATGGTGGCGAAGTTGCCCGTAGCTGGAACTGGCTGGTTGATTTCGGAAACTCCAGATATACTGATGATGTTTTTTTGGCTGGCTGAAAGGTTAATGTTGGGATACTGTGGGTAAACTTGGCCTTGGTCGATTTGATCAATTCTTAAAGTGTCGCTCTCGTAGTTGATGACGATGTCAGTTCCGATAGTGTCCTGAGGTTGGTTGAGGATGATGTCGATTTGGTATTGTTGACCTGTTTTGAGGTTAGTGTCACTAGTTTGGAGAGATACTTCAGACAAGCTTTGGGCATATATGGCAGGAATGGTCAGCAAACCTGTGAGGAAAAAGATTGATATTGAGAGTGTGAGCAGTTTTCTCATGGTAGTGTTTGAAGTTACTATTCGCAAATAGTGGCTACTACTTTGTTGCCTTCGACGATTTGATTACAGCCTAAAAGAGGTGTTTGAGATTGACACTGACCAGGGAGAACATTGTTGTGGGTGATGCATTGCTCTTGGCATTGTGAAGAACTGGTGCAGGATTTACCCCCATCGGAGAGGGGTGTGGTACAGAATCCAATTCCGTTGCCGTCAATGATCCAGTTACCTCCGGAAACTTTACAACCATTTTCGGTGGTGGTGTCGCCGCTGGATCTGTAGGCATCGCTTCGGTCGGCATTTGAGTTCGAGTTAGATTTGTTGAGGACTGATGAGTCTATTTCTTCACCTTTTCTACCAAAGTTGCGGACTAAGATAGCTAAGTCGCGAGTGTTGACGACACCGTCGTTGTTGAGATCGCCGAGATCAGTGTCTAGCGATCCGAAGGTTTTGCGACGGCCGATTCTTCTGATTAGCTCTAGTGCGTCGAAAGTGTTAATAACATTGTCACCGTAATTTAAACCTTCAGGTCGATATATGTCACCAGGGATAAGGTCTGTGAACTCAACCTGAACTAACCTTTCTTCCTGAAGACTATTGGGCATTCTGACAGTAGTGTTTTTGGAGTTGGCAAGGTGTTTGTCGGTTTTGGTAACTAGGGTTAGGGTTTTGCCTAAGACTTCTTCGGGGAGTTGGATAGCGGCTTCACCCTGAGAGTCAGTTTCAAATTCGCCTAGGGTGTAGTAAACCTTGGTACTACCGCCGGCGTTTGGAAGTTGGGTGATGGAGGTATTGCCAAGTTCGGCGATTGGTTGTGTTGAGACTCTAGTTTCGTAGCCGTAGAGCGTGCCAGTAGTGTTTTTATGAGTTCTGCCAAGGATGAGTTTGAAGTTAGAAACATCTGGATCAGATTCCAAGTCTGCTTTCAAAAGTTCTGGGTCTTCGATGCTGTCGATGACTAAACCACTGCTTGTTGTTTGGGTGATTCTTTGTCCGCTGGGGAGTTGGCATTGAGGTGGGTTGGATTCGAGGATTCGGCTGCCGCTAACTTGGGAGCATTCATCGTAGGTCATGATGACTTCGTCGATGATGAGACCAGCCCCTGGTTTTGTGACTCTTTGTCCATCTGGCATTTGGCATTGCTCGGGGTAAGATTCAAGAATTACATGACCTACAGTGTTGATACAATTTGTCCATGAGATAGTGCCTGTGTATCTGGTATCACTGCCGGCGTTGGAAAGTTCATCGTTTTGAACGTTGTTAGTTGCGTTGTAAACACAAGTTTGAAGAGATTCTGTTTGAGTCCATCCACAATTGCCGTCTGCTTGGACTTCACAGGAGGCACTTTGGTAACAAGCGTATTCGGATTTGTATTCACAGGTGGTAAAAGCGTTGGCGGCTGCGCTGCTTGAGTCGACACAAAGTTGACTGCTGCATCCAGCTTTAACACATGTTTTTTTATCGACAATACTGAGAGTGAGTACTCGGGGTTTTTGAAGAAGTCTTTCCTGAGGGGATTGTTCTTCCACAAAAGTCTTTTTGGAGAAACCGATGATGTTGGAGTCGGTGGTAGAGTTGTTAGATTCAAATAGGGCTTGGAGACTGACTTGGGTTGGCTCTAGGCCGTTGGCTTGGGCGGCGAAATTGTCTGGTAATTGGAAAGTGACTGTGGCTAAGGTAGTTTTAGTGGTGACACCACGAGGTAGACCGTCTCTATCTGTGATAGTAGAGTTGTTAGCTGAATACACTATTTGGTTACTTTGGGTGTCGATTTCGGCTTTGGTGACATTGTCGAAAGCACCGGTAGAGGTGATTGAAGTAGCTCTAGCTACCCCAGTGCTGGGAAGGGGGATGATGATGTCGGCACCGGTAATCACAAAGTCTTTGTCGGCAGTGGGATCAATACTGATGTCTATAGTAAAAGAGTCCCCAGCCGAGACTGAAGATTTGCTGGACGAAATGATAAGCTGGGTACTTTCGCTTTGGAGGGGGATAGCTCCTTCGCTGGCATCACTTCTGTTGTCTAGTGAGTTAGACTGGGCAAATTGGAATGCAAAAAAGGTGCCAATGACACCTGTAAGGAAGACAAGAGAAAGGACTAAAGTGAAGATGATTTTGGGAGTGAATTTGGTCATGAAAATACCTGCTACTTTGTGCCTATATTTAATAGTGGCCTTTTTAAGTGTGTTTGTCAAATGGTAAGACCAGATGGGGAGTTTATTTATAGGATGTTGTAACGTAGAATACTCTGTGTATGGTTGATAGACCTAGATTAGAGTTTAGGCCTGCCCAAGATGAGATTGACTCAGAGGGAGTTGATTCATCTATATTGTTGTTGGGACATTCGTACTTGATTAAAGAAGCTGTAGCAAGAGCTTTTCCAGATATAGGTTATGAAGAGTTTGCAAGGTCTTTTGGTATGGGTTTGAAGCTAGAAGAAAATGAGAGAGATTTTGTGAGATTGCCAGTGAGTTTTATGAAGGACTTATTTTTGTTGTGGGGAGATTATTCGAGTGATAAAAATACTTTTCGATCTGATGTGATGGTGGCTGTGGCTGCAGAGGCTAATAATAGAGCGGCAATGGTTTTGGGGTGTGCTGAGTTGGTAAAAGCTTTTGAGAAGGCTGAAACTGATGAAGAGTGGTGGACGTATGGGGAAATGTGTGGTGAGGGGATAAATAGTTTGGTTGTTGGTAAAGCTAATGAATGGGTGGATTTTTCTGAAGGGGTGGAAGATTTGTCTTTGGTGGTTTTTGACTTTATGGATAGGCGGAGAAATGAGTTTAGTGCGAATCATAACCATACTGATAGAGAAATTGATGAGATACAAGAAAAATTGTTGTTGATGGAGGAAGGTAATGAAGTTGAGTGGAGTGGAAGGGAACAGAATTATTTGGAGATGGCCAGACTTTTGAGTAGTTATGAGAGAATGAGTCGAGCTGCGATAGCGATACGGGAGAATTTGGAGCGGATTGAGGGGTGGATGGGGCAACATGCTCCTGATGATGGGTCTTGGGATGAAGATACTTCTATCTTAAGAGAGTATTTGGCTGGTGTTTAGTGTCACCTTTGTGTTTAAACGGGTTAAAGACAAAGGTGACAACGAGAGTCTTTTTTGGCTTTTGGCCTGACTCTCGTTGGGCTTCTCTGGATTACATGAGGATGATAAGTTCTTCGCTTTCTAGGTCGTAGATGCCAAGAGTAAAGCGATAGCTGCGAACTACTTTAAACGCAACTTGTTCGTTGCGTTTAAACTCAGTGATTGCTTCGAAACCAATATCAGTTTTTTTATGGCTGGTTAAAATTGTCCAGCGCTCAGGGCTTTTGAAGGTGAATCCTATATGTGTTCCATCGAGATGTAAAACCACAAGATTAAACCGGTCAGCGAAAGCGTGACCTTTAATAGGACTACCTTCATGGCTGCCTCCGTAAGGGATATTGATTTGGTGATTCATTCTGTAAGTTCCTTTCTGAACTCTTTGATCGTACAGAGAAGCGGTGGGGGCGATCGGGCTTTCTAGTCGACTGCTAATAGTCGAGTTTGTTGCCGGGATCGTGTCCACCGCACTATGTACGAAATGTTAATGTGCAAAGAGGTATTATATCTGGTTATCGACGAAAAATCAATACTATAGGTTTAAAATGAGATGGAGATGTGGGGATGATATTATCTAGTAGTTGATCTGGGGAATAAATATGGTAATATACCTGTACGTATGAAGATGACTTGACTTCACCAAGCGATTTTGTTTAATCCCCGCTTGGTCGGGGTTTTTTAATGTCACAGATACTTTAAAGAGATAACTGCCGAGATTAGAAATACTTTCGGCAAAGGTCTTTTTGCCCTTTGACAAGTGAATAGAACAACAGCAGCGAATAATTTAATTTATTCTATATTTTTGTAATTTCGTTATAACTTGATCTATTTTATAGATCACAAGTCAAAATTTTTCTTTGAATCAGGTAATTTAAGATGTGGTAGAAAGTTATTTTTAACTTTTTTTAAGAGTTTGATCCTGGCTCAGGATGAACGCTGGCGGTGTGTTTTAGGCATGCAAGTCGAGCGCGATCCCTTCGGGGTGAGAGCGGCGAACGGGTGAGTAACGCGTAGGTATCTACCCTTTAGTGGGGAATAACTTCGGGAAACCGGAGCTAATACCGCATAGTCTCTACGGAGTAAAGACCTTAACTGGTCGCTATAGGAGGAGCCTGCGTGCTATCAGCTTGTTGGTGAGGTAATGGCTCACCAAGGCTAAGACGGCTAGGGGGCGTGAGAGCGTGGCCCCCCACAAGGTTACTGAGACACGGAGCCTACACCTACGGGTGGCAGCAACCGAGAATCTTCCGCAATGGGCGAAAGCCTGACGGAGCGACACCGCGTGTGGGAAGACGCCTTTAGGGGTGTAAACCACTGTGGCAGGGGAAGAAGTACTGACGGTACCCTGCTAGAAAGGACCTGCTAACTACGTGCCAGAAGCCTCGGTAATACGTAGGGTCCAAGCGTTATCCGGAATTACTGGGCGTAAAGCGTTCGTAGGCTGATTAGTAAGTGGTGGGTTAAAGTCCATGGCTCAACTGTGGTAAAGCTCATCATACTGCTAATCTTGAATCTGTTCGGGGAGGTTGGAATTCTCGGTGGAGGGGTGAAATCCGTTGATATCGAGAGGAACGCCAAGGGTGAAGACAGGCCTCTAGAGCAGTATTGACGCTGAGGGACGAAAGCTAGGGTAGCAAACCGGATTAGAGACCCGGGTAGTCCTAGCCGTAAACGATGGATACTAGCTGGCCGGTTCGCCGAGAGCTTAAGTATCTTAAGTGGCTTAAGTCACTTAAGACTTCTTGAGTTTTTTGCGATCTGGCTGGCGTAAGCTAACGCGTTAAGTATCCCGCCTGGGGAGTACGGCCGCAAGGTTAAAACTCAAAGGAATTGACGGGGGAGCGCACAACCGGTGGAGTATGTGGTTTAATTCGATACAAAGCGAAAAACCTTACCCAGACTTGACATATACCTGCAAGCTTTTGGAAACATTAGCCTTCTACGAGAGTGGTATACAGGTGCTGCATGGTTGTCGTCAGCTCGTGTCGTGAGACGTCCGCTTAAGTGCGGTAACGAGCGCAACCCCTGCCGTATGTTGCATATCATGCGGGACTGCCTCGCAGCAAGCGGGGAGGAAGGAGGGGACGACGTCAAATCAGCATGGCCCTTACGTCTGGGGCAACACACATCCTACAATGGGAAGGACAATAGGTCGCGATGGGGTAACCTTGAGCTAATCCTTAAACCTTTCCTCAGTTCGGATTGTGGGCTGCAATTCGCCCACATGAAGTTGGAATCGGTAGTAATCGCAGGTCAGCAGACTGCGGTGAATACGTTCTCGCTCCTTGTACACACTGCCCGTCAAGCCAGCGAAGTCGGCAGTACCCGAAATCTCCATAATTAGTTGGGGCTTAAGGTAAGGTCGGCGACGAGGACTAAGTCGTAACAAGGTATCCCTACTGGAAGGTGGGGATGGATCACCTCCTTTCTAAGGAGTTATGGGTCGCCTCACTCACGCGAGGTGGTTAAGAACCCTCTTTTGGTAACAAAAGACAAAGTAACATCCCGGCACCTAGTCGTTAATTAGGGTATCGGCACTCTAAGCCGATTCAGGTCTTGCTAACTAGTGTGGCAAGACGGCGTACTTTCTACCACGCCTTAGACTATCTGAAAATTTAAAGAATAAAAGCCTAAAGGCATAAGAGTACAAGATGTACAAAAGCTCAAATGCCCAAAGGAGCAAAAGCACAAAGGCTTAAATTATTTGTATGCGTTTTCAACCCACAGAGATGTGGGTTTTTTTGTGGTGATTTTTGGGTTACAGGGGAAAAAGATTGGGTATGAGAAGGAGTTGGGTCCGGTAGAGCTAGATTTGAATCATGCATGATAGCTATGATTGAGGGATCTGCTCTACCGGGTACGCGCCGATTAAGTTTTTCTTAGACAGTATGTATTTTAAACAAGAGACCTATTGTGTAACAATCGCCGCCCTTGTTTGAGTCGGTAAGACTCAAAAACGTTAACATTGCTAAGTTGGTTATTAGCAAAAGTGGTAGCAAGAGGGTCATTAAGATCCAGCTCCAAGCTTCTGCGATAATGACTCCGATAGTCCAAGCCCACTTAGGGATGTTGGGGTTTACCATTTGTCTTCTCTTTCTGGCGCGCAGAGGGGTATTATACCAGAAGAGGTATATAGTATGATGTATAG
>CBDUQH010000032.1:0-11674 GCA_965369335.1 uncultured bacterium | reverse complement strand
ATATTAAAGTTTATATGGGAAGTCGACAAGAAAAACTGGATACAGATGGAAGAGTCGGTGTTGAGGTGCTGGCTGAAGTGTTTGGTAAATTTGTTAATGAAAAAGGGGATTTGTATTTGCCAAGTGACGAAGAGTTGGGCGGGGGTATCTTAAATACGGTTCAGCCAGTGGTGGATGTTTTGGTGGAAACCCTTGGGGAAAATGTGAGTATGGAAGATGCCTTGGAGAGGTTTTTTGGCAAAGATGTAGAGGAGAGGGGTTTGTCTTACGAGATTACCCAGAAGAGTATGTATGCGGAAGGGCCGTTTAGCCAGGGGATTGTAATAAGATATGGGAGAGATGTTGATACAAGAGCAGCTTGGACATTTGTGGACACGACTTTAATGAGAGGTACATATAGATTGGCAATAGGGGTGGTTTTGACGGGAGAAGAAAAAACGGTTAAGTTTGAGTTGTTGTCGGGAGTTGATCTGGAAGTTGAGGAAAATTACGATCTATAAAGGGATTTATGGAAACAAGTGAATTGGGTATAGAGTCTAGTGTTTTGGAAAAAGGTGCTGATGTTGAACCTTTAGTGAGTTTGGAAAGTAAGGTGGTCTCGAGTGGGGTGGATTGCTTGAGGTTGTTTGAAGAAACTAAACCTCCAAATATGGTGATGGCAATTGGAGAAAAAGGGGCGCTTAGGGCTTTATCCAATTCTTTAGAGAAAGATAGAGAAGTACTTAGAATGGTTGAGGAAATGGCTGAGGTGTTAAAGGGTTTTGTGGGAGGTGGTTTGGAAGGGGCAGAGTATTTAAAGTATGACAAGAAGTTGTTGACAAGAGGATATAAAGAGCAAGAGGACTTTGGAGTGGTGTTAAAAGTTGGAGATGAGAGCGATGGGCTTGAGATTAGCTTTACAGGAGGGATTAGGAGGATGATTGAGGCTGATGGATATCAGACTGTAAGGAACCGGAGAAAAGGAGTTGATTCAGCCATGATAACCGATGAGATTGCTTCTAACTCTCGAGTAATGCGTCTACTTTGTAATAAAGATGGAGATAGTTACAGCGCCGTGATTGATCTGGGTGTAAGTGATGCAGGGGCAGTTACATTGATGAGTTTGATGAAAAACAATGATTCCCTGACTAAAGTACCTTTGCAAGTGAGGTTGGGAGAAGAGAAGGGGGCAAAGATTGATTCTGGAAGAAAATCGAGAGCAAAGGTTAAGGGGGCAATGAACTTGGTGAAAGAGATGATTAAAAGACGAGATAAAAAAGTTAACTGATTTGGGATTGGATTTGTTTGAATGTGGTGGTGGTTTCGCCCTCGAGTTGGACTTGGTTGAGAATGAGTCGATTGTTTTCTAGAGTGGAAGAGTGGATCTTGAGGCGTTTTTGGCCTTTTTGAGTGTTTACCTGTGTCCAAACCCCTGGCCAACCGTGGAGGGCGCGGATGGCTTGGTGGAGGAGTATAGAGTATGAAGTATAGTGTGTAGAGTATTTGATGATTTCTTGGATTAGAGAAGGGTGTTGGGTGGATGGGGTTATTTTTTCACCTTGTGTGGCTTTTTGGACAAGTTCCCAAGGTATATAGGTTTCGTCTTTTTTGATCATGCGGGCATAGGGCGGTGGAGATTTGGTTGGTTGTTTTTTGGGAGGTAGGTGGAATTTTATCCCGGGATGATCGATCCCGGGGAATTTCATCCCGGGATGGGTTTTGAACTTGAGGTAGTGGGGTAGGGTTTGGAGGGTTAATTCTCCGCCTAGTTGATAGAGTTTTTGGTACAAGCTCTCTCTGGTTTCATCTGGAGAAATATCAACTTTTGATTGGGAGATGATATTGCCAGAATCGAATTCTGGGGACATTTCGATAAGAGTATCACCAGTAACTGTTTCACCCATAAGCAAAGCCCATTCTCCAGGCATAGCACCTCTATATTTGGGTAGGAGTGAAAAATGGACATTTAAAGCTGCTATGTTGGGGTATTTAAGCCAGTTGGAGGGTAAGAGCTTGCCATAGCCGGCAACCACAAAAAAATCTATTGATTTTTTTGTGGAATGATCAAGTTTCAATAACCAATTTTCAAACTGGTGTAAAGATTGTGGAGTCAGGTTTTCTGGGGTGAAGACTGGTAAGTTTTGACTCTGTGCCCAGGTGTGGGTGTGGGTTTTGGTAAGAGCTTGTTTTCTGCCTGCAGGTTTGGGTGGGGTGGTGACTATGCCGAGTAGGTTTACATCTGGGGACTGGTGGAGTTGTGAGGCAATTTGGGTTGAGTACTCTAGAAATGAGCCAAAAAAGATGATAGTTGGTTTCATAGATTAGGTGTTTATTGTATCTGGATTATAGTATAACCTATGAGGGAAGGTGTTTGATTAATAACGATACTGAGGTAATAATTTAGACATGGTAGTTACTGAAAAAGAGTTTGTATTTGATCAAATCACTTATGATGATAAGACAATTGATTGTTGGGTAGGTCAACCAGATATGGTGGATTGGGAAATGCCTAAGGCAAAGTTGTCGGATGCTTGTGAGATCGATATGAAGAACTATCCACAAATAGAGATGGCTTTTGCAGCTGTGACTTGGGTAGAAGGAGGAGTGATTGATGGACTTCGGGCAGGATCGAGGATCTATTTTAAACCTGTTAATCAAGGTGTATTTGGTGAGGTGTGTTGGTTTTCTTTGGAGAAGACCGATTCTGGGGTTGAGGCATATTTCCCAGCTGAAGTTTTGGAGCGGGGTTTGGGTCCACATGTCCACAATAGTATTTTTGAGTATTCAGTTCAGAATGACGCTTACTATGTGGGGTATCCTGATCTGTCTAGATTTGTGGATGTTTTGAAAGAGGTTGAAGAACCAATAAGCGGTGTTCCTGAATTGTGTTTTAGGTTTGGAGTAGTTGAGTATGGTGATATGTGGGTGAATGGTTTAGCTGTAGAGGATTAAACAATAGTGGAGGTAATATGAGAATAGTTTTGGCGTCACAATCGCCTCGAAGAAGAGAGTTGCTGGGCTGGTTGGGAGTTGAATATGAAGTGATACCAAGTGGTTATGACGAAAGTATGGTTGATTGCGAGGACCCAGAGGAGTTGGTAGCTGAGTTGGCATTGCAAAAAGCTTTGGCTGTGTCTCACAACGAAACAGAAGGATTGGTAATAGGTTCAGATTTGGTGGTGTTCTTTGAAGGTAAAGTTATAGGAAAGCCAAAGAGTCGAGAAGAGGCCAAGAAGGTGTTAATGAGCTTGTCTGGAAACAAACATAGGATTCTAACAGGAGTGGCAGTGGTTAATGTGGATACGGGTGATCGATTGGTTGAGGTGGCTGAGTCTGAGGTGGAGTTTAAAGATTTGGATGAGGAAACAGTTGAGAAGTATTTGGATGCAGATCGTTGGTCGGATAAGGCTGGAGGGTATGCTATTCAAGACCCTGAGTTTTCGTTTGTAGCAGGAGTGAATGGAAGCTTTACAAATGTGGTGGGTTTGCCTCTGGTGGTACTGGTAGATATGTTGGAGCGAATGGGGGTTAGTGTTGATATGGATGTGAGGCAAGTGGTGATGGAGAAGTCGGGGTGGAAGGGGGAAGCGTGAGGATAAATGATCAATTTTCAAGTTTAAAATCCCAAATTACAAACAAATTTTGATTTTAAAATCCCAAACTGTATTGTTGCCACTGTGTAACTTAAGTCAGGCAAATGCTGTTTAAAACTTAGCAGATAAGGAAGTTGGGTTTCTTTATTTAGATGGTTTGTTTGGGGGGATGGATGTTATTATTATGGATATGGATATAAACACTGCTGATCCCAATTCTGAAGAGGCAATGGAACAACTTTTGGCCAAGTTGGGAAGTGGAGAGAAAAAGTCGGCAAAGAAGAATCTGTGGCTTGATGTGGAGGAAAAAGAACAGTTTGCAGCTTATCAAAAGTTGTTTGACGATGAGATGATGTTTAAGGAGTACGATACTTTGGGTAACACTGTTGTTGAGGGGATAGTGAAGTATAAAGAAGGTGAGGGACGAATTGAGTATCAGATTTCGAAGTATCAAGATGGAGAGGTATTACACTCAGGTTGGTTTGCTTTGGGATTGGAGGATAAATCAGTTGTGGTTTATTCGACTGCTGGGTTGACTGGGGGAGGGGAAAGATCTCGATTTGGTCATGTGGTGGCGGCTTATTTTCATTTAAAAGAGGCTTTAGTGGAAGAGATAGAGAACAGGGATTTTGAGTCTGTAGGGGTGGGACTGAGTGGTGAAGAGGAAGTTAAGATAAGTTTGGGGATTAAGGAAAAGGGACATCTGAAATGATCAGGTTTCAATTTTCAATGTTCAAACAAGTTTAAAGACCAAATTACAAGACTTTTAAATATTGTAATCTGGCTTAGAAAGTGGTTGATGAGTTTTTTCACTTGACTAAGGATGTGTCTTGAGTGAGTATTTGAGGGTTGAAATATGGGTAGTTGGTGTGTATAATGCTTTTATATTTCGAAAGTGGTAGGACAACCACTTTTGATCCAAGTAACGAACTGGTCCGCCTACGCAAAAGCTGCGGCGAGACAAGGGAAACCAAGAATCAAAGGTGGTCTTTTTATTTTATACACCCACTTTTGATCCAAGTAACGAATCTTGTTTAGGCAAGATGGAAACCAAGAATCAAAAGTTAGAGGTGTATTTTTTTTTACAAAAAAACTTAAAGTAAGCTATGATAGAGAAATATATGGATACTGGTCATTTGGAGAACTCAAACTTCAGTTTGAAAAAAGATGTTTTGGCTGATTCTTCTTTAGTGATGCTGAGGACTGGAGGTTTCAAAGCAAGTTGGCAGAGGTTAGTTCTGGATGAAGCAGGGATTGATTGTATAGTTCTTCCTGCAGAATGGGACGAAGATCTTAATGGAGGAAGAAAAGGCTCCTTAAAAAGAGCTGTTTTTAAAGCTGCTGGTAGCCTTGAAAATCAAAATGTTGCTGAAGGGATAAGCTTGGCAACTGATGTAATGCTATATTCAAAAGATGGCTCATTGGGAAAACCCGATTGGATAAATAAGGAGGAAGCCGAGTTAGAATTAAAAAAGAGATTGCATGATGGTGGAACTTACAAAGTGGTTACTGGATCTGCTGTTTATGATACTGATACAAAAACAGGCTTCAGCCACTCAAGTATTCACGAAATAACTCTAAGGTCTGTGGATGAAGAAGAGATAGAGTTGTATCTCTATGGTTTGCAAGGGAAGCATGGGGATTATCCTGAACATATCAGATATGTTTTTGATAAGTTGGTAGATATGTATGGTTTAGAAGGACAGGACTACAAAAAGTTAGCAAGAGGCTGTACTCTTGAGGAGTTAAATAAAGTAAATGGAGGTTTATATTGGGTTAGGCCAATTCTTCAGCATCATATTTCCTCGGTAGACAAAGTGAACTGGAACGAAGATAAGTTCCCTGAAAAACTGCAAACCTTATTTTGGTCATTATTGGGAGCGCCGTCTGATTTGCCAGAAATAGTCAAGAAAGGCCAAATGCTAGCTAACTATATTTCAGAGCAAGGTTCAATTTATGAAGATGTTCCTGGCAGCTGGGCTCATTTAATTTCGTTAAAGGACGGGAGTAGTGCTTTAGTTACAAAAGTAACGGTGGATGATTGTTTAGAAATTGCTGAGATGGCAAAGGATAATTTTAATAATGCATCAAACTATTCGTATTTGAGCCAGGAATTGCGATCCGCTTATGTAGAAGCAAATAATCCTGATGGGGTTTGGCAGACGAGTTCTGATAGAGACAATATAGTGGCAGTTGTAGCAAGATCTGTTGATAGTCATGGGCGATTAGGTGAAGTTGTTGGGTATAGAGTGGTAAGAAAAGGGACTCATCTTTTGGATGGTGAACCTGTGGCAGAGGGAAAGAGACTTCATGTTAGAAGAGACTATGCAGGGTCTGGTTTAGGTCAAGCATTGATGGATTATTCTGAGCAAATCGCTGCAGAGACTCATGATAGAATTGTTGTAAATGCAAGTGGGAGTTCTAGTTCTTATTTTTCCAGTATTGGGTTTAGTCCTGTTGCAGGGGTTCATGAAAATGGTCAATTTAAGAGTTCAGGTCAGACTGTCCCAATTGTTTATTTAGAAAAAGGTTTAGTTTAAATGGCATTGTTCACGAAATCAGTTCAAGAAAAAGCGACAAAGTCTGATGGTGTGCGAGTATGTATTATGCGAAGACCTGGCGAAGAGGTTGATTGGGACATTTGGATGCCGCATTTGTCTCCATCCAATGAGGTATTAACCGCGAGGCATAACAATACGATGACTTTTGAAGAACATCGTGAGTGGTTTGGTGAACATGTTTTTAAAGATAAGAGAGAGTATTTGGAAATAGTCATTGAGATGGCTAAGAAGAGAGACGTGACTTTGCTATGTTGGGAAAGAGATCCAAATACTTGTCACAGAAAATGGGTTGCTGAGGAGTGTAAAAGATTAAGTCCTGAGTTGAAAGTAGTAGTCAAATAGTTTTTTTAGCTTGGTGTGCGGGTTGGTGAGAGTGAGATGGTTTGGTAGTTTACCAAGCTATATTTGTTTTCGTGGTTGGGTGTTGGAGCGCGAGTGCTCGTATTCCCCAGATAGAGTATAGGGATGGTTTATGATGACTCATCGAGTAAGTGCAACTTCGCCACCCCTAAGACCTTGTGAAAATATTTAGTAGGAGCCTAAACTAACTACATCATAGTCAGGGCCTTTCTCTATATTTCCAGATAGGCTGAGTATATCAGGATTTTTACTGATGTGTAGATTGGGTTGGTTTGCATGATATGGGTAGAGTTGAGTTGGTGCAAATAGCTAAGTAGAATTAAAAAAAATTAATGGAGGTTGTATGTTGAGTGAAAGTGAATCCTTGAAAGTGTTAAAAGATAAAGTGAGACAGATGCCTGAGCTTTTGGTGACATTGGGGAGTGGATGGAATGAGGTTTTAAAGGATGTTAAAGTGGAAGTTGAAGTGGGATATAAGGAACTGTTTGGGGTGGGGTCTGGAGTGCCTGGACATGAAGGGAAACTAGTTGTTGCTAATGTTCAAATTCCAAATTCCAAATCTCAAACCAAACGGGTTGCGTTTATGGCGGGGAGATTACATTTGTATGAGGGTTACACTGCACGTGAGGGGACTTTGCCTATTCGGGTATTTGCCGAAGCTGGAATGAAAAAAATAGTTTTGACCTCTGCAGCAGGAGCTTTGAATGAGAAGTTTAGTGTGGGGGATTTTGTGATATTGTCTGATTTGATGACTTTGTTTTTGTCGCCAGATAATCCATTGCTTGGAGCCGATTTTGTAGATATGAGTCAAGTTTTTGAACCCAAGATGAGAGGTTTAGCTAAAGAGGTTTGTGTTAGGGAAAGGATTGGGTTTCATGATGGAGTTTATGTTTATTATCATGGGCCAAATTTTGAGACACCGGTGGATAAGATGGCGCTTCGTCAATTGGGAGCAGATGTAGTGGGGATGAGTACTGTGCCTGAGGCAATAATGGCCAGATCATTAGGGGTTGAGGTGCTGGGGATTTCGTTTGTGACTAACTTGGCGTTTGTAAAACACGATCACAAAGATGTGCTAGCTGCAGCAAATAAAGCAAGTGGGGAGATGGTCAAACTTTTGACAGGAGTGATTGAAGGATTGTAAAAAAAATCCTGACCCAGTACAAGTTGTGAAGAAGGGAGAATCTCTATAAGAGAAAATAACTTGTGCTGGGCCAGTGGAGGTAAAGAGCGTGAGTCCGAGATGAATTTGATGAAGCTCAACCGTTTGGGTTGAGTGGACTCTGATGATTGCAACCTTGAAGGTCGGAACTTGAAACCTCCTCCTGAGAGTGAATAAGATACCTTCAAGGTTATTTTTTTGTCAGGCGTCTCCTTTTCTAGAAAGGATGTGAAATTATTAAACCAGCCTTGAGGTGATTGTATCAAAAAAAACAGTTGGTGCAATATACAGAGTGAAGTTTGGAATAATATATGTAGAATATAGAATAATGGAAAAGTTGTGAAAGGATTGAAATGAAAAAAGATGCCATTTTTGCTCTGATTGAACAAGAAGAAAAAAGGCAACAAGAGACACTGGGGTTGATACCCTCGGAAAATATTGCTTCAGAGGCAGTCAGAGAAGCCGTGGGGAGTGTGTTGATGCACAAGTATGCAGAGGGACAAGTGGGCAAAAGGTACTACCAAGGCAATGGAGTGGCTGATGAGGTGGAAGGATTGTGTAAAAGTAGGGTGTTGGAAGCCTTTGAGTTGGATGGGGAAGAGTGGGGAGTGAATGTGCAGCCTCATTCTGGAAGCCCAGCTAACTTGGCGGTGTATTCGGCTTTGTTGGAAGAGGGAGATAGGATACTGGCAATGTATTTGCCTGATGGAGGCCATTTGTCTCATGGGTGGGAAACTGAAACCAGGAAAGTGTCGATTGTGAGTAAGTTTTGGAAAGTTGAGCATTATAAAACTGATCCTGAAACTAGGCTTTTGGATTATGATCGGATTGAAAAACAGGCTGTAGAGTTTAAGCCTAGATTGATAGTGTCTGGAGGAACGGCGTATCCAAGGGAGATTGACCACAAACGAATGAAAGAAATTGCTAAAAAAGTGGGGGCTTATTATTTGGCCGATGTGGCGCATGAAGCTGGACTTATCATTGGTAAAGCTCATGTAAGCCCGTTTCCTTATGCAGATGTGGTGACAATGACAACGCATAAGACTCTGAGAGGCCCAAGGGGGGCGATAATAGTTTCGAGAAAAAAAAGTGAAGTGTCGGAAAAGATTGATTTAGCTGTTTTTCCTGGGATGCAGGGTGGGCCACATCTGCATTCGATAGCTGGAATAGCTGTGGCTTTGTCAGAGGCAATGACTTTGGAGTTTGCTGAGTATGCTGCTGGGGTGGTGAGTAATGCGAAAGTCTTGGCCGAGGGATTAAAAGAGAAGGGATTTGATGTGGTGAGTGGAGGGACTGATAAACATTTGGTTCTGATAGATTTGAGGAATCGAGATTTGAGCGGCTGGGTGGTGGCCTGGGCAATGGAAGCCGCTGGGATGGTGGCTAATCGAAACACTGTGCCTGGTGAAACAGCAAGCCCTTTTTATCCTTCTGGATTGAGGCTGGGAACAGCTTTGGTGACAACTAGAGGTATGGGTGAGGAAGAGATGAAGATGATAGTGGATTGGATAGATAGAGTAGTTGAGAGGGTGCAAGATAGACAGTTGCCAAAAGATAAAGAAGAGAGAGCTGAATTTGTAAGAGTGTTTATGGAGGAGATTTGGGAAGATGAAGAGCTGGCAAAGATAAGAGGTGAAGTGAAGGAGTTGTGTGGAAAGTTTTTAGTAAGTTGAAATTTGGAGATTAAATGAGATATTTAGGAGCTCATGTATCAACCAGTGGAGGATGGGATAAGGCTTGTGAGAGAGCCGGTGAGTTGGGAGGGAATTGTCTACAGTTGTTTACAGGCAGTCCAAGGATTTGGAAAAGTAAGTCTGTAAGCGAAATTGACTTTGATGGATTTTTTGAGGCAAGAAAGAAGTATGGGATAGAGCGGGTGGTGATACACGCGACGTATTTGGTGAATTTGGCCAGTGATAGAACTGATTTGGTGGAGAAGTCTGTTGTGGCTTTGAAAAATGATATGGAAGTGTGTGCTAAGGGCAAGTTTGATGGGGTAGTGGTGCATGTGGGGAGTCATCAAGGGAGAGGTTATGAGGTGATGAGAGACCAGATGGTGAAAGTGATAAAGGAGATTGTGGGTGACTCACCGGATGGGGCGGTGTTTTTGGTGGAAAATAGTGCTGGACAAAAAGGGAAGATTGGGTCGGACCTTGAAGAGGTTAAAGACTTAATAGAGAGTGTTGGTTCCGAGAAAATTGGCTGGTGTGTGGATACTTGTCATGCTCATGCTGCAGGATACCGATTGAGTAGAGAGATCCCCGATCGCCTGGCTCGTGACACTCGCCATGCAGTCGAGGATGACATACCTGGTTTAATGAGCCTACCAGGTTTGTCAAGTGAGGAGGAGCCGAAAGTTTTGGTGGATGAGATAGAGAGATTGAAGCTGTGGAAGAGTCTAAAGTGTGTTCATGTAAATGACTCCAGAGATGAGTTTGGTAGTGGTAGGGATAGGCACGATAATTTGGGTGAGGGGAATATTGATAAAGATGATTTGAAGTTGTTTTTGAGTGATAAAAGGTTAGAGTCTATACCTCTAATATTGGAAGTTCCGGGGATTGATGGGAAGGGGCCTGATCGAGAGAATCTTGATCGGCTGAGGGTGTTGGTTGACTAGAAACAATGGATTGGTGTTTTAGTTGTATTAAAGATTTTT
The DNA here is from genome assembly GCA_965369335.1 of uncultured bacterium. GTDB lineage: Bacteria > Patescibacteriota > Microgenomatia > UBA1400 > CAYNFZ01 > CBDUQH01. The sequence goes on along the minus strand of CBDUQH010000032.1, from coordinate 1,363 downwards.
CCTTGGCACTATTGTTAGAGTTGATTGCTTGTTGAATCATCGCGACTGCGTTTGGTTGAATAGAACTGCCAATGATTATTTGGCTGACTAAAAGGCTCATAAATTGACTAGGAATGGTAGCTTCTTGGCTGGAGGGTGGAGTGGACATGTATATTATGTTGGTGTCGGGAGATGAATATTCTGAGGCTAGAACTTTAGCTTGCCTGGGGTCTGATTCAATGATTAGAATTGATTTGAGTTTAGATTCTTGTTTCATAACAGAGGGATTGTAAGGACTGGAGGGAGGTGAGTCAATCACAAAACTGGAGCTGTTAAAATAGTGGATGATTGAGGAAGAAAATGATTAGTGGTGGTAGAATTGGGGTATGAGTGCAATTGTTTTTGATGGTAGAAAATTGGCGGCAGGTAAGGAAAAAGTGATGGCGGATAAGATTCGTCAAGCTAGATACAACCCAAGACTAGGTAGTGTGGTGTTTGTGGAGGATGAAGCTGGTTTGATGTATACCAGGCTAAAAAAACAAGCCGCGGTGAGAGTGGGAGTGGAGTTTAGTGAGCAAGAAGTGTCGATGAAAGAGGGAGTGATGGTGTTGCAAGAAAAGATTAGGATTTATTGTCAGAGGGATGATATTGATGGAGTGTTGATTCAAAAGCCGATGAAACAGACCTGGGAAGATGTGTATGGTAATAGTGGCAATGAGAGTTTTGATGCATGGTGGCACAATTTGGTGGGGGTGTTGGATGTGAATAAGGATGTGGATTGCTTGAATCGAGAAAATTTACAGATGTTGATGGAAGGAAAGGCTCGAGTTTGGCCGGCTACTGTGAGGGCGGTGGTAAGTGTTTTGGCTGAAGCAGTGGTAAGTTTGGGTTGGGGAGAGAGTTTTGAAGAAGGAGTCAAAGACAAAAGTATGGTGGTGATTGGCAGAAGTGATATTGTGGGGAGCCCGTTGGCTGCTTTGTTGACTCAGTTTGGAGCTAAAGTAAATTTGTATGGATCTGATTTGGACTTGGAAGTGCTGAAAAATGCTCAAGTGGTGATTAGTGCCACTGGTCAAGAAGGTTTGGTAAAAGCTGAGATGGTGGGAGAGGGTGCAGTGGTGATTGATGTGGGGGCACCAAGAGGAGATGTTGATTTTGAAAGCGTAAAAGAACAGGCCAGTTTTATTACGCCTGTGCCTGGTGGAGTGGGGCCGATGACGGTGGTGTCTTTATTGGAGAATTTGGTGGAGAGGGTGTTGGGTTAGAGAAGGTCGGTCATTTGGATATAGATGTGGTGGGCTGTAAAGAAGTTGTTGTCGAATGATTGTGGTGGGTGTTCGCTGAGGGGAGCAGTGTAGATGACGGTTGAGGGTCTAACTTCATC
>CBDUQH010000031.1:0-11783 GCA_965369335.1 uncultured bacterium | reverse complement strand
AGGCCGTCGAGGGGTGGGTCTTCGGGAAGGGGGGTGATAAGCACGGGTGAGTTGTTGTGGGTTTTGCCAAGCACGGTGATGTGGTCGATGTGGGCTTGTTTGGTGGTGATGTTGCCAGAGGCGGTGGCGATGGTAAGCTGGTGGGTGGGGTTTAGATTGAGAAGGGTGGCGATGGGTGGGGTGATGACCGTTTGAGTGGCGCCGGTGTCCAAAATCATTCGAGTTTCGGTGGTGGTGCCGTGGTGTGAGAGGTGGACAGGGACGACGATGTTGGCGGCGTTGGGTTTGAATGGGAATGGTGTTGGGAGATTAAAAAAGTTTCGGAGAAATTTCGGGATCATAAGGATTAATTTAAGTTTTTCGATCCTGAAACAAGTTCAGGATGACGAGGATAAATGAGTAGGGCCAATTAGAAATTATCTTTATATCATCGGCGTGTCGGCGCGGCCGGTGTAGCAAAAGGCAGTGTGGTCTTCTTGAGCTTTGATTTTGTCTAGGTATTGTTGAAGCCCCTCCCTTGTTGGGGCGTGGGCTAGGAGTTCGCCTTCGGTGATTTGGCCAAATTCGTCGTGGGCTGTGGGGCGGATGATCAGCCATTGGTTGGGATATTTTTGTTTGAGTTTGATGAGTTTGCTCATGGGTTGAGTATATCAGTGGGGAGTGATTGATGCAGGGTGAATGTGTGTGGTAATGTGGTTGCTTCCAATAACTGGATACATTATGGTGCGATGTTGGTTGTGGTGGAGAGGTTTTTTGTGCCTAAAAAAGTAAAGAGGCACCCAGAGCAGTGAAAGTTGTGAGTTGGGTGCCTATTTTTTGCCAAAGTGTTTGAGAATGTGGAAGCGGGTGATGATGAAAATGGTGAATGTTAGTAGTGGACTGACGAGAAAAAATAGAATGAGAAATTGCACGGTGAGTGCGTAGTAGAGAATTGAGAAGGCGTAAAGGATCATCAAAGTTTTGATCATATTTTCGATGAAGATGCTGAGTTGTTGTCTGATCATTGGTAGTCTCCATTTTGAAGTTGGTGGACGAAGACTTTGGCAAAATTGCTTATTAAAGTGCGATAAGCAAGTCCATTTTGCCTTGTGGGAGTGAAAAAAGAAAGAGGGAGAGAGATAGGGAATAAATATCAAAATTCAAGTATCAATGATCAAAGAAACTGTGTTGTCTGTTTGTTAAATGTAGTAATACATTTAGTTGGGAAGTAATTAGCGCCCGCTATTTGGTTGGTTTTGAGACCAATAATAGGGGCGCTTTGAGTTGCACAGAATACATAGCTTTTCCTTAAGGGATGTGGGTGACGAGAATGATGACTCCAAGAGTGATAGCTAGACGTGTAACTATCAAACCAAAGCCAATTAGGAGCTGTTTCAATTCTAGAGTCATGAGTTGTTTCCTTTGGATAGGTTGAGGAAAAATTTAAAGCTAAAAAGTGCAAAGTGATGAGTAAAGACTGGTGGATCAGGGGAGGCTAGAAGTTTATGAGGGTGTTTACCTCGAGGTATGTCTTCGTAGTTTCCTGTCCGATTGTCTGCATGTGCGTTTTTGGGTGCGGGAGCTTGTTTTCTGATCCACCAGCCGACCATCTAGGCGTATTATGCACTTGGGTGGATCAAATTGGTATATGAGAAAGAGGGATAAGAGCAAAGGAGCAAAAGCTCAAAGGAGTTGAAGTATAGGATGTACAGAAGACAAGTACGAAAGGTACGAGAAGCCCAAAGGTGCAAAAGCTCAAAAGCCTATCAGAAAGTACAAGAAGTACAGGAGGTATGGGGGGTACAGAAGCGTAAAGGAACAAAAGTGCAAAGGCTAAGAAACACGATTGATAAAAATGGGAATGAAGTAGATATAGATTAAAAAAAGATGGGTAAATGTAGAAATACAATAGATACAAGTGGGAACTGATGGATATACATCGAGATAAGATAGAAATACATTGAAATATATGAGGAAAAAAACAACGCTCGGAGTGCTAGGACAACGAGCGTTTGATTACAAAGTTTGATTGGAGATCACTGGCGATTTGCCTTGTGGCGGACAATTTTGAAGGTGCGGTTTAGAGCAAACAGGGCAAACACACGGGCTAGTAGGTTTCCCAAAAAGATAAATACGAAAAACCAGCTTATGCCTAAGTGTGGGATGTTGGGGCGGTAGGAGAGGATAGCACTTAAGCTACCCTTGATACGGTCAACAGTGTTTAAAAAAGTGTGTAGGTACATTGGGTCTCTCCTTATCTAAAAATGAGTTTGGTGTAGGGGTTTTGAAAAAATAAAGTTATGGGTAGGCAAACCAAGACAGCGATAGGGATGTATTGAAATCCATTGCCCAAAAGGTAAGCAATGATGTTTGTGGGGGAGAGTATCAAGCAATAGACGCTAATGTAGTAATACACGCTGGGAATTTGAGTATCGGTGTATTGAGCGAAGCTATAGCAGATGACAGTCACGATGGAGAGCAAAACAGAGACAAAAGCGAGAATGTCCATTTTTTATCCAATCAACTTGTAAAAGGGCATTGTATGGGGATTTTAGCATTTGTTGATGAAAGATTTGTGCGCCCCTTTGGGACAGTGCTTAAAGGGGCGCATTGGGAGTGTTGGAAGGTCGGTTTAGTCTAGGGTGGATTGTGACATTTGGTTACCAAGGTGTACAAGAAAGCCGACAATCCCAAGAATGACTAAGAAGGTGCAAACTTGGACTGTGCCGTGGTGTGAGAGGGTGCAACACAGGCATCCCAAGGTGAGATATGTGGCGGAGAGTTCAAGAGGTTGATGAGGATGAGAGTAGATGTAACCCGAAAAAATAATGAACAAAAAGCCTGCACCGTAGAGAAGGTTTTGTTGGGGGGTGTCGTTGCCGTAGATTATGAACAAGGATGCGAATAAGATAGCAAAAGTGAGAATAATCAGAGGCATCCTACCACTGATTTTTTGATTTCTTACTTGATCGAAATTGACCATGTGGTTACTCCTTTGGACTTGTGTTTTTGGCGGAATGTTTTTTGAGAAGTCCTTCCAACTATGTGAAACGTGCGATTTGTGGTGATTTTATCATTTGGATTGGTCTGGTTTGGTAATGGCGGGGAGGATTAGGGTGAAGATCAACAACAATTGGCCTGTTTGCAGAGTGAAAGGATAGTGGTCGAAGAGACCAATAAAGAGGAGGAGAATGAAGGGAATTCTAAATTCGAAATTCGAAATTCGAAATTTTTTTGCTGATTGCCAGATGAGATACAAGAGTAATGCTGTGGTGATAAGGCCGGTTTCGGAGATGAATAAAAGATAAATGTTGTGGACTGGTTGGAGGAAGCGGGTGGTGGTACCAGAGATTTCCCCGTAGTTGGGCATGAGGGCGGTGAAGTTGCCTGGGCCTGTTCCAAGGATGGGGTGGGCTTGGATGATTTTGAGAGAGATTTGGGTGAGTTGGACTCTTCTATCGATACTGGGGTGGTCTTGGAAATTGGGGTAGAGGATCAAAGCAGAAGTGATGGCTAGCGATATGATTATGATGGTGATGGTACGGATTGAAAGAGGTGAGAGCTTTTTGATCAGTGGAGTGAGGATAAATAGTGTTAGCCCAATGACTAGGGCTGAGATGGCGGTGAGGGATTGGGTGAGGAGGAGGGCTGTGAGAGGGAGGATGGAGTATAGAGTATAGAGTATAGAGTATTTGTAAAAGGACGTTCCTTTTAAGGAGCGTCCTTTGAGGATTAACAAGATGATAAGTGAGATGGCAATGAAGCCGGCGAGGACGTTGGGATGGGCGGTGGTGCCGTAGGGGAGGTATTTGACTTGGCCTCTAAATGAAGTTTTGGCGATGTTGCCGGCTGCTTTGAGAGTGGTTTCTCCAAGAAAGAGATAGCCGATGATAGATTTTTGTTGGATCCATTGGATGATGGCGATAAGTGATTGGAAGATGATGGCTAAGCTAAGAGGTTTGGTGATGTTGTTGGTTTTGAGATTTGATTTGAGATAGAGGTATAGGAGGAAGAGTTTGAAGTAAGTGAATAGGGTATAGAAGGCGGCGATGGGGCGAGGGGAGAGGAAAGAGGAAGTGACCAAGAGTATAGAGTATAGAGTATAGAGTATTGGTGGTTGCGAAACTGACTTAATCTTAGGGATTAGTTTGTTGCGATGGCGGTAGAGCCAGACAGTAAACAAAGCAATAACGACAAGGTCGGTGAGATAGAGTTTGGGAATTAAGTAGTCGACTTTGACTCCTTGGATGTGAGATTGAGATTCGAAGAAGTGGAGGGCTAAATTGGAAGGGATAAGGAAGATAAGAGATGAGATGAGAAAGTTTTCGAGTTTGGATTTGGTGAATTGTTTGATTTGCTGGGGGGATTTGGGGATGGCTTTGATTTTGGTACGGATTTTATGGGAGAGTTGTTGGTGACGGGATTGGGCTATTCGTTTTTTTTGTTTTTTGGTGCGTCTTTTTTGTTTTTTGTTTCTGCCCATGACGATAGTATAGTGTATGGGGTATAGAGTATAAAGTGTGCAAGGGGGGGATAGAAAGTACAGGAAGTATGTGAGGTACGAGAGGTATAGAAAGTACGGGATGTATGGGAAGTACAGGAGCCTAAAAGCCTAGAGGCGTAGAGGTATAGAAGGTACAGGAAGTATAGAGGCGTTGATTGTAATTGATCTAATTTTTAACTGCGCTAATTGTTCTAAAAAAATACCAAGGTCAAAAACTAAAGGGGTATTAGAAATTTTTTAGGTCAATTAGGTTGATTAGAGTAATTATAAGTTGGTATATGTGTTAGTTTTTTCTCTGGTGGTATGGTAGACTTTGCGGAGTAAGTTGAAGAAATTTTAGGAGAAATTATGAAGGTGAAACATTTTAAGAGTGCACAACATCATACATTGCCAAGTGGATTGCAAGTGGTTTTGGCGCCGATGGGGGGAGTTAAATCTGTGACTTGTTTGGCGATGGTGGGAGTGGGTTCGAGATACGAAACCAAAAAGAAAAATGGGTTGAGTCACTTTGTGGAACACATGGTTTTTAAAGGTAGTGACAAGTGGCCAAGTGCTCATGATTTGTCCAAAGCAGTGGATGGAATTGGGGCTGATTTTAATGCATTTACAGGCAAAGAATATACTGGTTTTTATATTAAGTCGGCGAGTGCACATGTGAATTTAAGCTTGGATATGTTGTCGGATATGTTGTACACCTCGAAGTTTAGGAAAGAGGATTTGGAGAGAGAAAAAGGGGTGATTGCTGAAGAGATAAATATGTACAACGATTTGCCACAGCGCAAGGTTGGGGATTTGTTTGATGAAGCAATGTATGGTGATTATGGATTGGGGAGAAGGATTGATGGAACTCACAAAGCCATAAGGGCATTTGAGAGAAAAGATTTTATGGATCACTTAAAGGATTGGTATGGACTCGATAACACTTGTGTGGTGGTGGCTGGAGATGAGAGTGTGGTGGGAGGTGAAGGTCTGCTAAAGGTGATTGAAGGGTATTTTAAGAAAGGCGAGAAGCTGGGTCCAACTGAAGTGAACAAAGTGCATGGGTTTGCTGAACACGGTGATGTGCAAGTGACTGTGCACACTAAACAGAGTGATCAAGCTCATTTTGTGTTGGGTTTTCCTTCTTATCCTCAGAATCATGCTGATCGATATCCGTTGTCGGTGTTGAGTATTATTTACGGTGGGAATATGAGTTCGAGGTTGTTTACTGAGATTAGAGAGAAAAGAGGATTGGCTTATTACTCAAGAATAGACGTCGATCGATATGCAGATGTTGGTTCGATTGCGGCTGCTTGTGGGGTGGATGTAAATAGAGTTGATGAAGCTGTGAAAGTGACCATGGATGTGTTTGATGATGTGGCTGAAGATGGGAAAAACAAAGTGACTGAGGAAGAGTTGGAGAGAGCCAAAGAGTATTTGTGTGGGAGTTTGACTTTGAGTTTGGAGACGAGTAGGAATGTGGCCCAGTATTGGGCACAGAGAGTGACACTTCATGATGAAGTGATTGAGCCTGATGAAGTGTTGGCGAAAGTGCGAGCGGTGACACGAGAAGATGTGGTGAGAGTGGCGAAGGATTTGATTAATCCTGAGAAGCAAGTGTTTGCTTTGGTGGGGCCATTTGAGGATGGAGGTAAGTTTTCGAGATTGCTTAGATATGACGTGTAGGGATGGAAGATGAGAAGCCCAAAAGAAGAAAGGCACAAAGGGGGAGATGCCTAGAGGCGTTGAAGTATAGAAAGTACAGAGGTACGGGAAGTACGGGATGTATGAAAAGTACAAAGAGGTAGGAGTGTAAGCGAAGTACAAATTGAAATCAGTAGAAATATGTGGAAACAAGAGGAGAAACAATTGTAAGAGTTAGTCTTCTTCGTCCTCTTCATCTGAAAAACTTTGTCTTATGTGTTCTTGGAAAGTGAGAATATCTGCGAGTTCTTGGGCGGTTAACTGTGCAAGTTCCCAATCAGGGTCGTCGTCTTGGGTGTAGTTTGGAAACAGAGGTATTGGGTCAACTTCTTCTTGTAATCTGGTTGGTTCGTAAGTAAAGCTTCGGTTGTCCGGGTCGAAGCGAAAGTCATCCGGAGAATATTCTGCTGTATCTCTAAAGTAATCTGCATGGCTTTTGATGTATTGGTGTGTGTTTTTGGTTTGTATGGGTAAGGGTTGTTCGGGGACATCGAAGGGGAAGTCAGGGATTTGGAGGTGGAGATCAAAGTAGGCCCAAAATTCTTCGGCGGCGCGGAGGAGGTCGTCGTCTGAGCGCTCAAAGGGTTGTTTGTTGCCAAAGTCACTTAGGAGTTGGTCAAATTCTGTAAAGAAGGTGGCAATGTCGTTTTGGGTGTAGAGAAGGATTTGCCTAAGTCTGTATTTGAAGGGGAGTTCTATTTGTTGGTAGATTTGTTGGGTTCGATCAAGGGCGTATTGGCCTAAAGTTTGGGCGGCGTGGACGATGTTGTTAAATCTTGTTTGGTGGCCTAGGAAATCGACTGTGGCAGCTTGGCCTTTGATTTTTACGTTGGCTGGGTCGACATCGTAGTGAGAATAAGGAGTGGGGTAGATGGTATGTATGGCGTCTAGAACTCGCTCGGCTGAGTTGGTGCTGGCTGCTTCATTTTTGAAAGACGAAAGACCTGTGGCTTTGAGATATCTATGGAAAGCAGTGGTGGTTTGGACATAAGTGTCTGTGAGTTGCTTAAAGATATGATCTTCTGGATTTTTGCTTGGGTTTGTTAGTGCACCAATAGAGTCTTGAAGGGCACCTTTGATTAGTAAGTCGATAACAAGAGTGTCTGGAATGTAGGCCATGGCGTCTTTGGATTCGACTCTGAATTTACCGTTAAAGGATGAACGGATGCCAGAAACAATACAGAGATGGTGAAAGAAGGCTGGCTTGCTTTCAGGGGTCCAATATCTCCTAAAGGTGTGGCCCATGGCTTGGCACAACCTAGTGATGGTTGCCACAGGTTTTCTCGAAAAGCTTAGCTCTATGTTGTTGTGGATGGAGCTGGCTTGATAGTGGTAGGGGTCGTTTAAGTTGAGTTGTGTCAGTCTGTTGTAGACGTGAATTATTGAATTGGCGTCTTTGTAGGGGTTGGGTGAAAATTCGATTCCAGGATCATTTCCGAGTGGGAAGCCAATTTTGGGAAGAAATGAAAATGGCGCGTGTTTTTTTGAGTTGACTCTATAAAATGGGCTTAGTGAGGTTTCGTTTTCAATTCCCTTGTTGGTTCTGTAGTTATATGTAGGGTGGAGTGGGTTTTGGGTGGCCGCTGCTTTTAGGGTTTCAATTCTGATCCTTTTTTTGTTGGCGGCGATTGCTTCTGGTGTTTGAGGAGCCAGTTGTTGGTACAAGTGTTTTAGAATTGAAGGTTGGCGGATGTAGCCAGCTCTTAGTTCATGAGCAGCCTTGATTGTTTCAGATCTTGGAGATGATTTGAGTGCTTGGATTTCTTCCGGGGTGGCGTGTTGTTGAACCCAGACTGAAAGCATTGTCTGTAGTAGTTGTGGTTCAGGGATGAGTGGGTTATCGAGCCTATCTGCAAGTTCATCTAGTAAAAAAAGGCTTTGTCTTGAAGTCAATTTTTTTGAGTCTATGAACTCGATTTCTTGGCAAAAATCTACAAGCTTGGGGAAGTCGGCGATAGTTTTTTTTTGTAGTTTAAGACTTTCAATGGCGCCGAGAGCCTCTTCGTTAAAGGGTATTCTTTCAGGCATATTTTGTGTTTGGGCAAAAAATAAAGATAGTGGTGGGACCAGTCCAAAAATGTTGCTTGGGAGGACTGGTCCAGATGAACGATGGTTATTTCGCTTCGTTAATGCCTGGCGGTTCGGATACCAGGGGGCGAACAGATGGTACACGTTTGATATTGATTGGTACCACTGCTTCAACAGTTAGTCCATCTAAGCTGAGAGGGGTGTCTGGGTGACGTTGTTGGTCTAAAACCAGAGCATCTACCTCCTCTCGTGCTTCACCTACTGCTTCTGCAATATTTGCTAGGCCCATAAGATTTCTCCAATCAAGGGGGTCCTTTAATACGACAGATGGGTGTATTTTATGTGTACATGAGGGAAAAGGCAACTATAGGGTATTTGGTTTATAGGTATTAAAAAAGCCGAGGGCTAGTGGATAGCTCTCGGCTTTTAAGCCGCAGGGTGTTATGACCATTTGTCGGTGGCGAAGGTGGTGATATGGACTGATGATTTGTCGTTCAATGTTGGTACACATTTGAGATAAAGTCGGTGTTGTGCTTTGTTTTGTAAGATGGCATACACCGTTTGCTCTTGGTCAAGCTGATAATAGTCATCTTCGGCTTGCAGTTGTTCACCTTTTAGATCAATGACTTTGATGTCTGTGTTGTACTGCAACTGTAAAGGAAAGTTTGGCGTCAACTCAACTACAATCACTTCGGTGTGAAAGTCGATTATTTTGCCATAAGATGAAATGTTGACTTGCCCAAGTGAATGGACGTAGGCGTATTCAGCTTCGAAGTAGTAATAGAGCACGCCAAGAGTGTGCAGTTTGACAAGGCTTTTTATGTGCATCCCGTTTTGAATTACTTTGCCAATAGCGATGGATATAACGGTGGCGATGATCAGGTTGGAGCAAACGTCGAGTATGCCAAAATGAGCAAAAACGTACCCAACTGACAATAAAGTTAAGGGTAGCACCCAGATTAGAAATTTTTCATTTAGGGTGAAGTTTTTCATGCGGATTCTCCGATCTAGATTTGAATGTACTACGATTTACTGCGGCTTAGAGCCCGTATTATATGATTATGGGGTGTTTTTCTCAACAAAATAGGTTACATAGGCTTATTTGAGGCATGAAAAAAGACCTCGGTCTCGAGCAGATAAGGATGCTGGGGTGAGACGTTGGTCTTTTGGTTTTGGCTTAGTACCTAGTTACCAAGTTTTGTATGAATGTCGGTCAATTTCGGCGGAACAAGGGAAACCGGTTTTGGGTCTGATCTGAAGGATGTTGTCCGAACCGTAGAAAATTACGATTACTGGAGTGGCTTTGACAAAGTATTCGTCGTGATCGTCAACTTCGATTGGTGTACCCTCTTTAGAGAAGACTTTGTCGTCTGGACCAACTTTAAGAAAGACATAGTCACTTGGAGTGACTAGAGCTGCATATGTGTCTTTGGCAATATCGATTTGGATGCCTTCTAAAGGAACATGGATGCCTCTGTCCTGATAGAGCCAAGATTTTTGAAGACGATCTTTGGTAGCAATTACGTTGTTGATGTATGCAGGGGTGTCGATGCGGACGAATTTGAGGATGTGCATGGTGGATAGAAGCCAGAGTTTTCTCATCTGGTGCTGGAAGCCAACAATGACAAAAATTGAAGTCCCTGTGAAAATCAGGGCAAATGTGGGGCTGGTTTTCAACCAAGAGTATGTTGCTACTGTGGTGAATCCAGCAGTGAAAACTACGAGGGCGATGATAAAGCTGTTGAGCTTGTTTTGCTCTGTGTCTGTTAAGATGTTCATTGAGTTTTTTCTCCTTGTGAACATGGTTAGTTTGGAAAGGTACAATGGAGGGCATTATATCTCATAGTGCAGTGTCTGTCGAAGTTATGGGGTGGTTTTTTGGTTGTTTGAGGAGTGTCCCGTTTGAGGAGTGTCCCGAAACGGGACACTCATGGATGTGATGCTAGGTGCTAGGGAAGAGAGGTTGCTGGGTGTTCCCTGCGAGAGAGCTGTAAGGACAAATATTGTTTGGGGTAAAAAATTGCCCTCCATTTGGAGGGCGTGCACTCGCGTTTATTAGTAGCGATGAACTTCATCTTCGATGGTTTGGATGACAATTAAACTGTTTTGACCAATGCTCTTTAAGCTTATTCGGTTGGAATCAGATATAGACTTAACGACGATTGGTTGATCTGTTTCTATCGAATAGATGGAATCGCTGTCGATAATTTTGGCAGATTTGGTATGGACTTTGATGGGTTCATCGAAGGGTAGGATGTATACTGCCACAACTCCTGGGGCAAGACTTTGGAAGTCACCATCGGGGCGGGCAATTTGTGTCCATTTGCATGTGCGGTAGTTTTGTTGAGTGTTGAGCCTAAGCGGGGTTGCCCAAGAGGGGATTTGGCGGAGTGGCTGACGGTCTCGAATGCTAAAGATGATTAAGTCGGCGAGCTGCCAAACAACCAAGATGGCAAAAACTACAATGAATGGAGGTAGAATAAGGTTTTGGTTGTAGTTAGCGAAGTAGCCAGCTGCAAAAGCTAGAATTGCCACTACAGCCAAACTGACAAAAAGAGTGAAGTGATTTCTTCTTATGTCCATAGAAGTTACCTTTGTGTTTGATGTGTTTGTTTGGTTGGGAAGGTGCGAGTGCTGGGCGATTATATCAAGTGGGAATCGGGGCAATAAAAAACCCACAAAGAACGTGGGCTAGAGAATGTTCTTGGTGGGTTTGTATAGATATTCGATTTGGACAGTTCTTAGAGTGATGTCGGTGTTTTTGAGGACGATGTGTGAGTTTTTGTAACATACTAGCTGAGTTACATTGAGAGGTTTATCCTCTTGTATGTGGATAAGATTACCTTTGAGGTCATAGAAAGAACCTTTTATTTGAGAAGGGGTAAAGTTTTCGGCGAATGACAACTTAATGAGACAGGCTAGCGAGCCAGTTGTATCGATAGTGACTGATTCTCGTGTTTTGAGGGTGTGAATATGATAGTCAGACCAAACTTGGATATAACCTTTTAGGTGTTTGGCCCATTTTGGAACAAGTGTGAGTATGTGATGTCTATCACGAGAAAGAGAGTAGTATTTTTTGACAAATTCCCTATAGTGAGCGAAAGCAAGAGCGAGAATGATCGGGGTCATAAAAACAGCAATGGCGAGGTAGGTATATTGGAAGCTCATCAAAACGAAAAAGACGAAGCTGGTGGTTGAGAGGAAAGAAAATAAAAAGTCGTAGAAGACGAGGTTGGGATTGGCATTGAAACGGTTTTTCTCATTGGGGATATGGCTGACTTGTTCAGCTAAGATGACTAGAGTTACTGCAGTTACTGCGATGATAAGTCCAACTATGACAGTGATGGTTGGATTGATTGTGGAATCTGCAAGGTATGCAAAGAGAATGGAACCTTCAATAATTCCTGTGCAGAGAAGACCTACTTGGTAAAAAATATACCCATCGAGTCTGATCTTGTCCATGATTTAAATGTCCTTTCAAAGGGCTAGTAGAGTTTTTGAAGTTTGAGGGGGATTTTAGCAGATGTTGGAGGATTGTCCCGTTTGAGGAGTGTCCCGAAAGGGGACACTCCTTGGTTGATTGTTGGGT
>CBDUQH010000030.1:0-11972 GCA_965369335.1 uncultured bacterium | reverse complement strand
AATGTTTTGGGCTAAATCTGTTCTAGTGCAAATAACTAAATTGGCTTGTGGTATTTGGGTGAAGGCTTTTATTAGTCCTGGGATGTTTTTGTTGTAGTTGATGTCGCCCACATACAAAAAAAATGGTTGAGATAGTTTATACTTTGTGATAAGTTTTTGTTGTTTGTACTTGGGTACTGGAGTAAATTTCTCTGAAGCTGCTAGATAAATAACAGTTATTTTCTGGGGTGTGATGTTGAAAAATTTGATAATGTCTTTTTTGGAAGATTTGGAGTCGGTGATTATGTGGTCAACATTGGCTAAGGCCAACTTTTGGAGCTGAAATTTGATAGAACCTTGAACACCTCTGGGGAATTGTTTGGGGTAAACCAAAGGAATCAGGTCGTGAATGGTAACTACGGTTTTGGTTTTTTTGATAATAGGTAAAGTGTGAAAAAAAAGATCAAAGTAAGGGTAGTGTATTAAGTCAGTAGTATAAGAAGTCGGGTTTGGTGTAAAAACAAAATCAATGTTTTTTTCTGATGAAGACAAAGCCTGTTTTAGCTGCCTTGTATAGGTACCTACTCCCCTCCCCTTGTGTCCTGATGCTAGTGGTGATGTATCGAGAGCGATTTTCATAGTTAGTTTTGTTTTTTGGTCATTTCCCAGTACTTAAAGTAAGCGATAGGAAAATGAAGTGCTGAAAATAAGGACCAGACAAATCCTGGAAATCCTTCAAGGACTGCTTTGTGTCTAAAGTATAGTTTTAAAAAAGTAATTTTTGGCCTGATTAGAATATAAAGAAGAGTGTTGATAAAGTTTATTTTTAGTTGTTGTTTCTTCATTTGGGAGGCAGTGAAAGAGGTGTATCGGTTGGCTCTTTGTAGGTATTTTTTAAATGTAGGACTATCGTAGTGGATTAGGTCATTTTCTAGCCAAGCAACTTTGCCTTTGATCGAGATTTGTTCATGAACGCTTTTGCAAGGAAAACTGGCCTTGTCTTTTTTGACTAATCTGATGACTCCGTCTGGATAGCTGCCACCATATCTTAAAGCTCTACCTAAAAACATGTTGAGACGAGGTACAAAAAAAGCATTTATCTGAGGGTCTTTGGTGCCAATCTTACCGTCTCTGGTTTCAATATTTTTTTGATGCCTTTGAAATAGCCTAGCTTTGGGGGGGGATATTGTTTTTTGATTAATTTGTGACTGGCTTAGGTTGATGGTTTGGATGATTTCTGTGGCTAGTTTGGGGCTGACGACTTCGTCAGCGTCTAGCTGAAGGATCCAATCTCCTTTAGCTTTGGAGAGGGCTAATTGTTTGTTGATATGAAAGTTTGGTTTGTTTGTGGTTTTGATGATTTTGGCTTGATACTTTTTGGCAATATCTCTGGTCTTGTCTGTTGAAGAACCGTCAACGATGACGATTTCATCAGCGATGTCTTTGACAGAATCAAGACATCTAGCTATGTTTTCCTGTTCGTTAAAAGTAGCAAGGGCAACTGAAAGTTTCATGTTATTTTTTTACTTTGAAGAAGCGAGGCAGATATTTTTGGTCGTAGATGATAAAGATACTTGCCAAGAGGCCAAGTAAGCTGATAAAAAACCCAGTTTTTCTAATGGGTGTTTCTGTGAATTTGGTGGCAAGCTTATAAGTACCAGGCTCGAGGTCAATTTTGATAAATCCCGAGAGATCTCTACCAGAAAAAGTATCAATTGAAGTGTCAGTGATAGAGACATTGTCAGCCTCGGTGGAAGTAAGTTGGTCGTCAATGTAGATTTGCCAACCAGGAAAATCCATGCGGTGGATAAGGATTTCTGATTTCTCTTTTACATTAACCTCAAGTACTAAGTCATTTGTTTTGTTGATTATTTCTTGGATTTGTGCTTCACCTCTGAGAACCTGATAGTCTCCGTCAATTTTTTCCCATTTGTTGGTAATTCGGGCTTTTGGTAGAAATTCATTTCTCCAGGTGGCAGTTGCTGGATAGTTCTCAAAATACTCGTCAGAGAAAGATACAGTTTGGTTAATTCTTAGATGGTTTCGGTTGGCATAGAAAATAAAGAAGACGAAAAATAAGACAAGGAGGAGGTTGTTTTTGGTTTTGGTTAAAAGGTAAGCAGTGATAAAACTAGCACTAGCGACAGCAACTCCCAAAAACCTCCATGGGAAGTCGACGATATTTAGCCCTGGGATGTTATCCCAAGCCCAATGAATAAGGGGATGCTCTAGCATAACTAAGGCTGAGAGTGAAAAAGCAATAAGCCACCAAAGGATGTTGAAGTTAACAGGCTTAAAAAGAGGTTTGAGGGTTTTGTGTTTAAGGATTGAAACCAGAGAAAGAATGGAGAAAGCGACTGCACTTAGGTGAGTTAGGCCAATTTGGAAAGACATGTCGTCGTGTATTGTCCCTTGATGTGAAAAACCATAACTCCAAGGAGATCTGATAAGTTGTTTAATGGTGACAAAATGGTCTTGATAATAACTGATTAAGTCGTCAAATCTTAGGTATTTTCTTTCAAAGAAGGCTGGCGTGTATATAAAGGCAGCTATGGCAAAGCCTAAGATGATGGACAAGACAGAGGATTGAATGATGAATTTTTTGTGTTTGGAAAAGATGAGTTTTGAGAGAATGTACCAGACGATGACTGGCAGAAACATGACTGATACAAGTTGATGAGAGAGTAGCAAACCAGAGAGAGAGATGGCAGTGAGGCCAATCCATTTGGTTTGTTTGGTTTCTATTAGTTGGTGAAAACAGATGAGGCTGGTAGCGATAAATACATAAGCAAAGCTTTCGGCAAAAGCGCCACGAACGTATAACATGAGAAATCTGTATGGTGCCCAGGTGAAAAAGAGAGAGGCGATTATGCTGGTGAGGGTTTTTTTTGTTTCTAGTTTAAAAAACAAGTAAATGAAAAGGGCAGATAAAATTTGGCCGGAAGCCATGACTAACTCTGAGGAATCGGTGTAGGAAAAACCGATCCAATGAAAAAGACTGCCAACTAAATAAGGAAGTGGATAGATAAAAATAAAAATTGGGAATCCAAAACCACCGAAAAGGGTAGGGGCTAGTCTGGGGGGTATTTGGCCTTCTTCAATGGCTAGATAGTAGTTGGCTAGTCTGGCTGTGTGGGTTTCACCGTCGTGGCTGGTGTAAAAATCGGGAGTGGCAAAGGCTTTGACTGTGGGCAGAGTTAAGAGAAAGACAATAAATATAGGTAACAGGTTTTGTTTGATTAATTTCATAAGATCATTATACCCGTTCATTTGTAAGTTATCAGGCAATTTAAATTTATTTCCACCATTCAACGGTGATGTGGTGAACCTGATTGGGATTTAAGAATGACCATTGGTTATTGGCTAAAGTAGCCGAGTCTGTTGAAGACAGGTCTACTAGATCACAAATAGAGATTGAAGTGATTTTAGGGTACTCTTTGGGACAAGATTCAGGACTACAAGCGCCTATTTTTACACCAGTGGGGCTAATCTTGTCTTGATCGTCAAGGATGAGAGAAAGAGGAATGCTGCAATAAGTGGTGTTAAAACCCTGATCATAGATTGAGAATTTTTGGTTGGGATACTGTTGCTGAATTTTTGTGATGGCTGTATCTAAATCATGTCTGGGATTTTTGTGGGATGTGTTGGCCCAAATTCGGGTGTAACTACCTAAAATGAGAATAATTAGAAAAGTAATGCCGACTATTTTATCGATGGAGCGAATCCTTTCCAACATCCAAGCTGTGAAGATAAATATGAGTGGTTGGGCGTAGGATAAGTATGCAAAGTTTCTTTCGGCTCGGAAGTATCTAAACCAAATGATGGCTAATAACCAACCAATGGCTAATAAGATTAAAGTTGAGTTGAGTTTTTTTTGGAAAAAATCTTTGGCGAAGATAGTGGCAATTAAAACCATTTGAGCGTATGCAAGCCAAGGAAGGCCGCCGACTACGTGTTGCCAAAAATCAGGCCAGAAGACGCCGGCGTAGGTTAGCCAACGGTTGGGAACGTAAATTCGGTATTGTCCAAATCGGTAGTAGTCGATTATTTCAGTTAGATTCCACCAGTTGTTTTTGAGATCAAAGATTAACATGGGAATCCAGGGGATAAAACCTACAGCAATGGTGGCGATAAGGCTTTTGAGTGAAGGCCTTTTGTATGTGGTTAAAAGGATGAATAGAGGGATAAGATAGAAACCTTGGTAATGGGCGTTGATGGTTAATGATAAAAATAGTCCCGAGACGATGTACCAAGATGATTTTTTGGTATAGATGAATTTGGTGACAGCAAACAAAAAGAATGTGGAGAAAATTAAGGCAAGAGAGTGCTGGGTGCTTTGTAGAGCTGAGGTGATGTGTCCGTATGAGATTGCGGCTAGTAGACCAGCTGCTAATCCAGCAAAGCTAGAAGAGATTTTTTGAGTGATCCACATAATAGCAGCAATACTGGTAACTGAAAGTAAACTGGTGCCGATCCAATAACCTAAATGGGTTGGGAAAATTAGTTCGGTTAACATGGCATAGTAGTACCAGATGGGCCCAAAAGTGAATGGGCCTGCAGAACTAAATGAACCAACAAGTGGAGGATTTAGGGTGTTTAAGGCAACCCTAGCTACGAGCACGTCTCTAGCTTGGTCTGACCAGAGCCCGTATCGGTTGAGGAAATCCCAAAATCTCATCACTAGTGCTAGAAGGAGGATGCCGCTTGAGGCAGCTAGATAATGGTTGAGGCGATATTTGATGAGGTAGTAGACAGCTTTGATGCCGTCAATATAGGTGATTTTTTTGCCCTCGTCATAATCCCTTGGCTTGGTAGTGATGGGAACTTCTTGGATTTTGTGTCCAGCTCGAAGGATTTTGGCGGTGATTTCAACTTCTATTTCAAATCCTTTTGATTTTAAGTTGAGACCTTTGATGATGCTTTGATGGAAAGCTTTGTAACCAGTTTCCATGTCGGTAATTTGGCTAGAGTAGATAAGGTTAGTGAGAAAGCTTAGAGTTTTGTTGGCAATAAAGTGCCAAGGGAGTTTGATTGACCTAATGTTTTTTAGATTAAGTGGTATTTTGGCAAGTCTGGATCCGTAGACTACTTTGGTTCGTTTTTGTTGGATAGGGAGAATTAGACTTTTGTAGTATTTTGGATGATATTCCAAATCGGCGTCTTGGATGATGACGATTTCTCCCTTGGCCTTTTGAAAACCGAGTTTGATGGCGGCGCCTTTTCCTTGGTTTTTTGACTGTTTGATGTAGGAGACAAATGGTTTATTGATAAATGGAACTATTTTTTTAGAGGTGTTGTCTGTAGAACCATCGTCGATAATGATGATTTCGCACCTAGTAAGTTTGAGCTGTTTAAGCTCAAAAATTACTTGTTTCAGTACTGTGGCAATGGTTTTTTCTTCGTTAAAAGCCGGAATTATTATTGAGAGTTCTGGCTTTTGAGTCTTTTTTTTGCTCATTATTATTTAGAAAGTTGGCATGAAGGATAATAGTTATTGTTTGTTAATAACAAAAACTGGCTCTTGGTTCAAGTTATATATGGTTTTTAGTGAATCTTCTGGTGGCGCTGATTCTGGGTCAGAGACGATTAGCCAGTTTTCTTGTTGGTTGGTTTTTTGAGGGGGAGGAGTGAAATAGTATTTATCGAAACTATTGGTGTAGGTGAAGCCAAAAGCATCTCCGCCGGCGTCACGATTTTGAATGTAATCCCTGGGTGAGTATTGGGTATAAAAGAGCATGTAAGTGTGAGGGCGACCAAGTTTGTTGGTAACAAAAATTTTGTCGTATTGGTCTTGAACAGAAGTAATGTAGTCAATCATTGGTTCGTATCCGTATTGCCATGAGTTACTCCAGACTTTGGGGTATTGAATGTGATAAAGGTGCAAGTAGAAAGAGAAGACGATGATATAGGAGAGGATTATTATGGGTCTGATTTTGGGTATTTTTTTAATCGTGGTTAAAATTCCTAAGGCCACTAGGATTTGAGGGGCGGGTAAAATTTGGAGGATTCTTAAAGCATGGGGTGTCTCTCGAGCCATTGCGGCTGGGATAATGCTTAACAGTATCCAAGAAATAATTAAAGCAGATTGCTTGTTTTTGGATTTGATTAGAACAAAAAGGCCGATTAAGACAAAAGGTATTTCGAGAAAATACATTTCGCCGACATCTCTAACTGAAAGACGAGGGTTAACGTCGCCAGAGAAAAAAAGAAAATTTGGTTTGAAATGGTCTGTGTAGTGTTGGATAAATTCAAGGCCGAAAAGTAGACGGCGGTTGTAGATAATTTTGGCCCAAAGGGCATTGTTGTTGAGCTGAATTCGAGTGTTAGCGTCGATAATTGGTTGTTGGTTTTTAAAAATGGTTACTTCTTCAAAGCGCAGTTTTGCTTGGTCTGATAAGACAAATGGTATAAGTGGAGCGACTAGAGTGGCGGCTAATAGGATACTAAGAAGGGAAAATTTGAAGTTTTTTCTGAGTTGCTTTAAGTATAGGAGCCCGAGAATGAGCAGGTAAAACGGGAGGAAGATTCGATATGAATTGAAAGTGTAAAGAGTAGATATATATAAAGGTGCTGAGACCAACCAATACTTGGGATTTTTTAAACCCTTAAAAAAGAAAAAGTTTGCAAAGAGGAATAGAGTTAGCGCTAAGTTGGCTTCGTAAGCAGCTCGTGACATTTGCAAATGCCATGGGGATATGGAGAGGAGAAAGGCAGTTGTTAATCCCAAATATTGATATTTTTTATTGGGAAATATTTGATGAATGAGCAAGTAGGTAATCAAAATTGCGAGGATTCCAGCAAAGGCTGATGGGAAGCGGACTGCGAAGTTGTTGATCCCAAAAATTGCCATGGAGACTGAAGTGGCGTAGATGTATAGAGGAGGCTTGGCATCACCGTATGCAAGGAAGTGGGTGAGGGGAAATTTGTTACCGTGTTCGTCGATTCCAGATTTGAGGATGGAAAAAGCGTTGTAACCGATTGAGGCTTCATCCCAATAAAGAGATGTTGGGTTTGAAGAAAGGTTATAAAGCCTTAGGATTGAAGCTAAAACTATGATGAAAATTAGCAAGAGGTGTGTTTTTTTCATAAGGCAAATTTGTAGAGCTCAAAAATCATAATGATGGGATAGATGGCTAAGCCAATTATAAGTGGTTTTTTGAATTGTGGTTTTATTTTGATGAGGGTAATGAGGAGAAGAAGGATTATTATAGATGGGACTGGTTTGATTTGGGTAACAATAAATTTTGGCGAGAGATAGTGGAAGTAACATTGGGCGTAATTGGCTGGGTAGTAGCGGAGCTTGTTGTGGAGAATGCGGATGATTATTAGTGGTAGTGTGTTGGTGTTGGTAGAAGCTAGTGCTTCCCAAATTTGAAGAGGGACGTCGTTTTGGATGGCACTATGGGTGCAGCCTAGCGCTTTACTTGTCAGCATCTGCCTCCCAAATGTTGTAACTTGCATCTCCATTGCTGATGTTGATGGTTTTGTAGGGGGTGGTTTTTTTGGGTTTTTGGGTACTTGGCGCGATGATAAGGCTATTGGGAGAGATGTTTTGAATGTTCCAAGCTTTGTTGAAGTAGATAATTTTTTGATAACTAAAAGACTTGGTGGTGAGTTTGTTTTCGATTTGTTGGTACTCTTTTGGAGGTATAGATAGGTATGTGGCCAGATAGATAAGTGGTAGTTTTTGGGTTAGGTAGATGGTGTCGTATTGAGAATAGTTATCTTTGATGGCTTGGACTGCTTGTTTATTGCCGTCGGCCCAATCTAAGGCTGTGATTTGTGGATAGCGAAGATAATACTCCTCTAGATAGACACTTAAGTTGTAGATAACGATTAAAGTGAAGAAAAGAGCGATCGGGTACTTTAGAGATTTGTAGCGAGGCAGTTTTTTAGTTAGTCTGATTAAGTGAATTGATCCAAGAGCTGAGAGTAATATAAGTGGTGGTAGCATGTTTAGTGACCTTAATGCGTGAGGAGTTGGCTTGGTGAGAGCGGCCGGGATGGGAGAAAGGAAAAGCCAAGCCAGGATAAAGTTTTTGGGTGATTTCTGGAGTTTGGTGATTGACCATAAACCTAAAAGAACAAGAGGTAGGTCAAAGTAGTACATCATGCCAAGTTTGCGAACTGAGTGGCGCCCGTTTAGGTCTCCGTGAAAGAAGAGAAAGGTGGTATCGAAATGTTGGGAGTATTGTCTGATGAATTGAGTAGTGGTTTTGTAGATTGGTTGAGATGAAAAGTAGGATGTTCCTAGAGCTCTATCGGTGCCCTGACTGGAAAATTGTAAAGGGATTAGAGGCGAAAATAAGATTAGACTAACGATAAAAACTTTGGTGACTTGTTTTTTCTGTTTAATAATCTGTGATTTAAAAATGAGTGCAAATGAGAGCAGTAGAAGAGGGATGAGGAGTCTGGGGCTGTGGTAGGTGGTGATACTTAAAAGATAACTTATACTCGATAGATAGAGCCAATACTTACGCTCTCTAAGTCCTCTAAGCATGGCGAAAGTGGCAAAGATGATCAGTAAAAGGGCTACGTTGGCTTCAAATGCTGCTCTGGAGAATTGGAGCGACCAAGGAGAAATGGCGAATAAAAATGAGGTTATTAAAGGTAGGTGTTTGAAAGTCTTGGGTTTTTTTAGCAAAAAAGTGAACTCAATACTGAGCAGATAGATTGCCGCTACTGAGAGGGTGCCGGCGAGAGCAGAAGGGAATCTGATGGCAAAGTCGGTGAAGCCAAAGATCAAAATGGAAAGCGCAGTGAGATAGATGTATCCAGGAGTTTTGAAGTCTCCGTATGATTTGAACCAGTACGGAAGTGTAGTGCCAAATTCGTCTTTGCCAGTTTCTAAAATCGAGTAGGCGTTGTAGCCAATGGCAATTTCGTCCCAATATAGTCCAGTTGGGATAGAAGATAGATGGTTAAATCTTAAAAATCCTGCGACAAAAACGATAATGAGTAAGATGAGAGTAGGTTTGTTAATGGGTTTCCTCCATACCAGTTGAGACTAAATTAATTATGGGTTGGCCTTTGGCATCGTTAATGGTTTCAAGTGTTTGGTAGTTTTCTGTTTTGTTTTCGACGACTTCAACGTATAAAGTGTTGGGTATGATTTTTTCTTTGTCCCACTCGATTGGTTTAAAGGAATATTTACCAAATTTGTTTTCAGTTTCGTTAAAACCTCCCGATACTGTGCCACCGTCAATTTTTATATAGGTTTGGGGGTCATATTTGAGGTAAAAAGCAAAGAAGTTTTGAGGTTGCTTGAGTTTGGTGGAAACAATTACCTGATCGTGAGAGTCTTGATATTTTTGTGCGGCAAGAACCGCTTGTTTGTAACCGTACTGCCAGGCATGAGCGTATTCAGTAGGCGCTATGCGATAGTAGTTGTGGAGGTAGTTAAAAAAGAAAAACAGGATAACTACTGGAAAAGAAACAGATAAAGTTTTTCTTATCTTGGGAGATGAGTTGGTGAAGAGGTGGACAATACCGATGGCGGTAATGATTTGGAGGCTGGGTAAGATGATAGTGGTACGGGTCGAGCTTGGCACATCCCAGGTAAGTGACGAGGCTATGGGAGAAATTAGTACCCAAAAAAGTAGAAAGTGACGAAAGGGGTATTTTTTGTGGTAAAGGCTGTAAAAGCCAATGATAAGGACAGGCAGCTCCCATAGGTAAAGGAGACCGATATTGGGCGTGTAGTTTTTGGGCGGGCCAGCTTCTCCATGAAAGAGAAAGTCGTAAGAAAAGTGGGTGAAGTAGCCCTTAAGGATAGTAATTAAGGAGTAAAATTGTTCATTGTGAAAAACCTTGGCTTGGTAAGGCCTGCCGATTCTCCACTGTTCTAATTTCCAATCATGGTTTTTATCCACTAATGTAATGGTTTGAAATACATTGGTGCCTTTGAATCTGAGCCTGCCTTGTGGTGAAAGCATGAATGGGATTAAAGGTGAGATTAGGATGAAAAATAAAGCTGTTGCTGCCAGAGATAGTTTAAAGTTGGATTGGATAATTTTTTTTGAACGCAAAGCCAAGAAAAGGCAAATAAGAGGAATAAATAGCTTAGTGGTGTGATATGTGTAAAGACTAATGGCAAAAGCAGTGGCGGTGATTAGCCAGTATCTGGTTTGTTTTAAACCTTTTAGATATGCCCAAAATCCTAAGGCAACAAAAAAGACGGCTACGTTGGTTTCAAAAGCTGCTCGAGAAAATTGTAGATGCCAAGGCGAGATGGTGAGTAAAAAAGATGAAAGAAGAGCAATTGAGAATTTGTGTTGGTGTTTGTCGAATAGTTGAAGACAAAGAAGAAAGACTAGAGGAATTGTCACAGTGCCAAAAAATGCGGAAGGCAAACGAACGGCAAATTCATTGAGGCCAAAGACTGCCTCAGAGATGGCGGTTAGATAGATATAAAATGGGGCTTTGTAATCGTCGTGTGATCTGAAAGCAATTGGAAATGCATCTCCAAATTCGTCCTTGCCGGTTTTAAGGATTGAGTAAGCGTTGTAGCCAATGGCGACCTCGTCTAGGTTGAGGCTGGGTGGGGTTGAGCTTAGGGCGTTGAAACGAAGGAAAGCTGCGAGAATGGTGATGAGGATGAGCAAATGCCTTGGTTTGAGTGGTAACTTCATGGTGTGTTAACTTGTTTGATGACTTGAGTGTCAGTAAGAGTTGATGGGCTGTTGTTGGTTGAGGAAAGTAACTGAGGAATTTGGAAAATGGCTTTGAAGAAACCTAAAATAAAAGCCCCTTTGGTTCGGTATGAGGTGATAAGTAGATGATAGGGTAGCCAAAGGATGTGTTGCAACCAAAGTTTTGGTTCCCGGACGTTTTTCCAGAAAAAAAGAATCTGATTTTTGAAGACAATTGAATTCTTTTTTCTACCTAAGGCTTTTTTAAAACTGACTTCTGCTTCGTGTTCGACAGTGGCGCTGGGTTCAAAGTAACAAGTGTACCCAGCTTTCCAAGCTCTGTAGCCTAGATCTATGTCTTCGTAATATGCTGGATGAAATAAGGTGTCCATGCCATTAAGTTTGTCCCAAGTTGATTTGCGAAACATGCCGCTAGCGCCGAACACCCAAAGAGTGGGGCCAAAGGTAAGTTTTTTTGACTGTGAATGAATGAGCAGACCTCTTTGGAAGCTGCCGATACTACGACCTCTCCTTTTGCCAGCTTTAAGTTTTTCTAAACAGCCGACTGCAAAAACTTTCCTGTTCTCAAAGTGGGAAAGAAGACGAGGGATGGTGTTTTTGTTGATGGAGACATCGTTGTTTAACAAAAAAACTAGTGAGTGCTCGGCTGAGTGAAAACCAGCGTTTACACTCGAGGAAAAACCTGAATTTTTGGAGTTGACGATCACCTTGACTTGGGGGAATTTTTTCTGCACCCAAGCAACGCTTTGATCCGTAGAAGCGTCGTCGACGATGATGATTTGGTTTCCCTGGGCATGATCAACTACTGAACGGAGGTGTTTTTGAAGAATTTTGATGCCGTTGTAGTTAGGGATGACTATACTTATAGGTGTAAATGATTTCATGGTTTCCCTCTGGGACGATTGTAGCACGAAGGCCGTGGTAGTTGGATACCTCGATGGGTTGTCCATCTAGTGTAGCCTGCCAGTTGGGATAGTAGGCATCAGTGAGGATGAGGTTTGTTTCTTCAGGGGATGAGTAAGTTATCTTGACCTGGTTTGGAGTGTATGTAGTAATAGTGGCTGGGCTGGTATTGTCGAGGGATAATTGAAGTACATCTGTTTGATCGGTAGTGAAGGCTCTTGGTAGTACGTTGTTGTTTTGATAAAGTTTGGTGTCTCCTTCCTCCAAGATCAGCTCTAGTTTTGGCAAGTCCAAAGTGGTTAAAGATAAGATGAATTTAACCCCAAGCAGATCTATTAGGGGAGATTCAATGCTATCTGAAGTGATGATTCTGTTAAAAGCTTTGGGGGATTGGGGCCAATTTGGAGTTTCTGCGGCATATATTAGCTGACCATAGTC
>CBDUQH010000029.1:0-12185 GCA_965369335.1 uncultured bacterium | reverse complement strand
CCCTCTTACTGATGACTTTATTTTCGAAGCCGAAAAAATTTTAAAAAACAAATGGTAGAACCTCTTCGCTCGACTACTAAATTGGATGAAACTCGCCAGTTGGGCTTAAACTCTATCGAAATTAATCATGGCAAACCTGCCTCAAATTTGGCCAAGACCTTATGGACAGCTTTCTCTAAGGGACAGAAACCAGGAACAAAAAGTTCAAACGCTTTTGCAACCATTAATTTTCTCACAGAATATATCTCAAATAATAATATTTACTATCAAGACCTTGAACAAATAGAACCAGATCACGACTGGGTATACATACTTAGCAAAAACACTATCTTTTATAAAACCAAAGAGGATTGTTTTGCGGCTTTTGATAGAAATAATGATTTGTTCGACGATGTTGTTAGATTTGCAAAAGCTTCACACTCAAGTTACCCCTATGAAATTGATCCTGAGAAAGCCTCAAGAGCCCAACAGGTTGAAAATCTACGAATTAAAGATGCTTTATTTTTAACTTTAGATTACATCGGCCATGAAGTTAGAAAAAAAATAAATACATAAACTGCTTAGATACTCAAACATTTTTTCATCTGTTATAATAGTACCAATCTTAAAAAACGTCATATCCGGCCTCCAACCGGAAAGTGAATCCAACTCACACGTTGCTAGGGGTCACAACCTAGCCGGGTAAGCCCGTGATAGCAGGAATAAGAGTATAGGGGTCAAAGTATAGCGTATAGGGTATAAAAATAAATACAACATACACTATACTCGATACTCGATACACTATACTAATCACAGGTGGCACCACGCGACAGCGTCCTTTCAAGACAGTCGAGTGGTTTTTTTGTATCTAAGCCTAAAAGATTCGAATAAATTAAATATAAATTAGTATAATTAGGATAATATGCTAGACATAAACTACATTCGAGACAACCAAGACATTGTTAAACAAGCTGCCAAAAACAAAAATCTTAATCCCGACATCGTCGACGAAGTCATTAGAGTCGACAAACAACGCAGAGAACTCATTGTCAAAGTAGACGAAATCAGAGCCGCCAAAAACAAACTCACCAGAGATCAAATCGAACAAGGTCGTCAACTCAAAAAACAGCTAAAAGACATCGAGCCACAACTCAAACAAGTCGAAGAAACATTTAATGACCTCATGCTCCAAGTTCCCAACGTCCCTGCCAAAGACGTCCCAATCGGCCCAGATGAATCAGGAAACAAAGTCATCAAAACCTGGGGAGACAAACCCAAGTTTGATTTCAAACCCAAAACCCACCATCAACTCGCCGAATCACTAGACCTTTTTGATTCCAAAAGAGCCGTCAAAATCGCCGGCCACAGAGCTTACTTTCTCAAAAACGACTTGGTTATGTTAGAACAAGCCGTCCTTAGCTATGCCCTCAAAAAACTAATCTCACAGGGCTTTACTCCCTTGACAGTTCCTTGGATGGTCAACGACGATGCTCTTGTGGGAACCGGCTACTTCCCTTGGGGACAAGACGATCACTATCGTACTCAAGACGACCAAAGCCTCATCGGTACCTCCGAAGTATCACTCACTTCATACTACAAAGGTGAAACTCTAAACCACAAACACCTTCCCATCAAACTCTGCGGCATTTCTCCCTGTTTCAGAAGAGAAGTAGGTAGCTACGGCAAAGACACTCAAGGATTTTTCAGAGTCCACCAATTTACCAAGGTAGAAATGGTGGTGTTAACAGAAGCTGATGAAGACATTACTCGGCAAATGCACGACTACATGTTGTCTCTATCCGAGCAAATCCTTCAAGACTTAAACATCCCTTATCAAGTCCTCCTCATGTGCACAGGCGACATGGGAGCTGGACAACGCAAAAAATACGACGTCGAGGCTTGGTTCCCCGGCGAGGAAAAATACCGAGAAACCCATTCAGATTCATACTTTAACGACTTCCAAACTCGTCGTTTAGAGATCAAATACCAATCTCAAACTGGCGACAAACCGTATGCTTATTCTCTAAACAACACCCTAGCGGCCACCCCACGCCTACTAGCTGCTATCATCGAAAACTACCAGCAAGCCGATGGATCAATCAAAGTTCCTAAAGTCTTAGAATCATTTATGGAAAAAGAGGTAATAAATGGCATCCAAAACTGAACTCTCACATTCATCCGAATCTAGATCTTCCAAGCTATTAAAAGGCGCTGCTTTTCTCCTTTTTGGTCTTTATTTGATCAACACCAACAGCCTTGCCCTCAAAGGAGTTGGCGTAGTTTCCAGCATTTATGGAATTGGCAAAGCCCTAAGTTAGCTTAGACTTTATTTATCCTCCCTCTCGGAGTAGAATTAACCCCTCATGTTATCATTATCTAATAAGTGAATTATCAAATTACCCGTCTCATGCTCAAATCTTTAACCAAACTATTTGACACCAACCAAAGAGAACTCAATAAAATAAATCCCATCGTTGATAAAATCAACTCTCTTGAAGAAGACCAAAAATCTCTCAAAGACAAAGACTTCAAAGCCAAAACCGACGAATTCAAACTCCGTCTTAGCCGTGGTGAAACGTTAGACGACATCCTACCCGAAGCCTTTGCTCTAGTCAGAGAGGCTAGTTTAAGAACTCTAGGCCTTCGCCACTACGATGTTCAACTTATCGCTGGGGTAGCCTTTCACCGAGGTATGGTGTCTGAACAAAAAACAGGTGAAGGTAAAACTCTTTCTGCCACTTTAGCCCTGTACCTAAATGCCCTTACAGGAAAAGGTGTTCACTTGGTCACAGTCAACGACTACCTGGCTCAACGTGATGCTGGTTGGAACGCCCCCTTATTTGACTTCCTTGGCCTCAGCGTCGGTATCATCATCCCCTACAAAGCCTTTGTTTATGACCCCAAATATCAAGGTGAAAAACTAGGAGACGAAAGACTAGAGCACCTAAAACCCGTTGACAGAAAAGAGGCTTACCAAGCTGACATCACCTACGGCACATCAAACGAATTTGGCTTCGACTACTTAAGGGACAACATGGCCCAATCAGTCGACAGACAAGTCCAAAGAGATCCCTACTATGCTATCGTTGACGAAGTCGACTCCATCCTTATCGACGAGGCCAGAACCCCACTTATTATCTCAGCTCCAGACATGGAGCCAACCGAGAAATACATTAAGTTCAAACAACTAGTCTCCGGGCTAACCAATAACACCGATTACGAAGTCGACGAAAAACTAAGGACCGCCAACTTAACCGATTATGGTGTCAAACGCATAGAGCAAATGTTGGGTGTTTCCAACCTTTACGAAAAAGACTACGACACCATTCACCATGTGGAGTCTGCACTAAAAGCCAAAACCCTCTTCCATCGAGACAAACAATACGTCGTCAAAGACAATCAAGTAATCATTGTAGACGAAAACACAGGTAGGCTCATGCCCGGCAGGCGTTACTCCGATGGGCTCCACCAAGCCATCGAAGCCAAAGAAGGCGTCCAAATCCAAAAAGAATCAAAAACTTTGGCCACTGTTTCCATCCAAAACTACTTTAGAATGTACCAAAAACTTGGTGGAATGACCGGTACAGCCGAGACAGAAGCCGAAGAGTTTAAAAAGATTTACGACATGGATGTCTTGGTTGTCCCCACCAATCGCCCCATCCAACGCATCGACCACTCTGATCTAGTTTTCAAAACCACCCGAGCCAAATACGGGGCTATCGTAAAAGAAGTTGCTGAAAAACACAAAGCTGGTCAACCAGTCCTTTTGGGAACTAGAAATATTGAAAACAACGAAATAATCTCCAAATATCTAAAACGCAAAAAAATCCCTCACCAAGTTCTAAACGCTAAAAACCACGCCCACGAAGCCCAAATCATTGCCGATGCTGGAAAACCAGGAGCTGTCACTGTTGCCACCAATATCGCAGGTAGGGGAGTCGACATCGTTCTTGGTGGCTCTCCTCCAGAAGACAAAAAGGACAAAAAGGCTTGGGAAAAATGGGAACAAGCCCACCAGGATGTTCTAGAGAGAGGTGGACTTTATGTCATTGGTACCGAACGCCACGAATCTCGCCGTATTGACAACCAACTTCGAGGTCGATCAGGTCGCCAAGGAGATCCAGGAGCCTCCAAGTTTTTTGTAGCTCTGGATGATGAAATCATGCGTATTTTTGGAGGCGAACAAGTAGCTAAATTAATGACTGCTCTCAAAATCCCAGAAGATCAACCAATCGAGGCCAGTATGGTCAGCCGATCAATCGCTAGCGCCCAAAGTAAAGTTGAAGGTTTTCACTTTGACCAAAGAAAAAATCTTGTCGAATACGACGACGTTCTCAACAAACAAAGGGAAATTATCTATAAAAGAAGACAAAAAATCCTTACCACTGATATCAAAGAAGACTACAAACAACTACATACTAGAGTCTTTGATTTGCTAGAAGAAGAAATTCAACTCTTAACACTTGCCAGAGCTGGAGAAGGCATTACTGAAGAAGAAATTGACGCTATTGTCAAAGAATTCAACACGATCATTCCTTTTGACAAAGATTCACAAAAAAAGCTTCAAAAAAATCTTCAATCAGCACAAGACACCGAAACCATCATCAAAAAACTCAAAAAACTTGCCAAAGACCTCTATAAGCAAAGGCAGGAGCAAATTGGCGACCAGGATTTAGCCCAAATAGAGCAATACACTCTACTCAAAACTATTGACGACCAATGGATCGAACACCTAGACAATATCGAGGAGCTAAGACAAGGTATTTGGATGAGAGGCGGTCAGGAACAAGCCTTATCAGAGTACAAAAGAGAAGCTTTTGATATGTTCCAACGTCTAATTGCCACGGTCAATGCTCAGGTAGTCAGAAAAGTCTTTAGACTTCAAATCGTCAAACAACAACAACCCACAGTTGATCTTCAACAAGTAGAAACTACTCACTCAACCACTGTCGAGACCCCACCCGACGCTGGTATAGATGAATCATCTAATCCTTTTGCCGCCGCATTAGCCCGAAATGCCCAAAGACCAATTGTCAAAGATACTGGCATCAAAAAAGAAAAAGTTGGTCGTAACGACCCTTGTCCTTGTGGCAGTGGCCTCAAGTACAAAAAATGTGGCCTTATTGGGGCTCCTTCTCACCAGGCCTAAGCCTAGTTTTTCTAAAACCATCCAGAGTGTATTATTAAACCATGCCTTGGTTTATTGTAGCTTTAATCCGTCTCATCGCTCCACTCTCCGTTATCCCTTTTAGCTTCTTGGGGAGCCTTATTGGTGTTATTGCCGACAACCTAGATATCGTTTTTCTCGAGCTTCTAAGAGCCCAAAATATCTCCTCCAACTACAACCTTTTTGACAAATTACTTGACAACTATTTTTACTTTATCCAAGGCTACACTACATTAAAATGGACCAACAAACCTGCCAAATACATGGGCTGGTTTCTTTTGTTTTACAGAACTATAGGCACTATTCTTTTTGAACTAACTCACAATCGCACACTGCTTTTTATCTTTCCAAACCTCTTCGTCACCTTCTATATCTTCACGGTAGGGTATAAAGCCATCCTCAAAAAAGATCCTTTCCCCACCACCAAAAGACTCCTAATCATTACCTTTATTCTCCTTATCCCCAAACTATACCAAGAGTATCTTTTCCATGTAGCCCAGTTTCCTCTATATCAAACTCTCAAATCAATCTACCCATTTTAACCGCCACTTCAATTCATTTTAATCATAGTCAAAATTTTCCTGCAAGCTTTAAAATTTTTTTTAAGCCAAATAAACTCCTATGAATGGCCCAAAGGAAAATCCCAACCAGTCCTAATCAAATATCTTTTGAACAAGAACTATTTGCCAATCCTGTTGGCAAAGAAGTTCAATCCATTTTAAGACCTCAACATGGAACTCATGAATTCTACGTCGACCTTTTTGGTACCTCAATTAATCCACAAGAACTGGTCATTAGAGAGTATCCAGAGGTTCCTAATTATCCCTTCAAGACTGACCTTACTCCACAACAGCTTCACAATACTCACAAGACTTTTCTTGAAATAGAAGCTGATTCTTCACCACCAAGCACCAAGCTAGTCGAGAGACAATATGATTTAATCTACCGAATCAACAATATCTTTATGCTTCTTGCCAGGAATCTTCAACCTCACGATATGACCAAGACTACCCAACGTGTTCAAAATCGACACGCCAACGCCGTTGCCAGAGCCATCAAATGCACTAACTTTGACTCCCAACACGTCTCGCCAGACTCACTCATCGACGTTTGGCAAGCCATCTCTCAGGACCCACACGCCCAAGAAGACCAACAACTTATTGCCTCCGTTTCATCAACGGCTTATCAACATCTTATGGAACTCACCTCCCACTTAGCCCACTACTGGAGTATTAGGTCAGTAGATGAATTCAATTCAAGCTCATATCGCCAATACCATCAGCTTTCAACCATGACCAATTTCCCACCTAACATCAACTTGACAGGCTTCGTTCCCACCATTGAGGCCGAGGGCAACTGGATTCAAGTTAGACAACTTTCATTTAGAGAACCCATCACCACTTCGCACAACCAACCATCTTATTATCGTGAACGCTTTCTCAGAAACGCCCAGATAGCTGCCGTCATGGCTATAGTTTTTATCAACAAAAAAAGGACTGGCGTCGACAGCATCCGTTTTACTTCAAAATTACAAAAACAAAAGCTTAGACACACTACTGTTTTTTTAAACAAAGCAGGCTCTACTGAAGTCCACATGGATTTCACCAATTCCCACTGGCAAGAATTTTTAAATTGGTTAAACTGTATGGTGGCCTTCAAAACCCACCTTGAAAACGAATCTACTCAACAACTCCAATCACAAGTTAGCTATGCATACAAAGAATGAAAACAAAATTCGCCATAATCTTAACGGTACTCTCATTGACGGCTTGTACCACTTTAAACCAAACTCAAACTGACGATCTTAGTTTTAAAGCCAACAACCAACAAACTAATCAAACCCAAACACAAAAAACCAACCAAAATAATCAGCAATTAACACTAGACTCAGGAACCCAAATGCCTCAAATCAATCCAAGTACAGAATCTGCCCAAAAACAATTAGTTACTCTTAAAACCTCTAAAGGAGATATCCAGCTCGAAATCTATCCCGATATCGCTCCTCAAACAGTCAAAAACTTCCTTGAAAAAGCTAGTTCTGGCTACTACCAAAATCTTACATTTCACAGAGTAGAGGATTGGGTCATTCAAGGTGGTGATCCATTAGGTACCGGTACAGGTGGGGGCAAAATGCCCACAGAACTATCCAAAGTACCTTTTGTAACTGGTAGCCTAGGAGTCGCAAGGGGACAAGATATTGAAGTTAGTAATGACTCTCAATTTTTTATCTGTACCACAGACTGTGCTTGGCTTACCGGACAATACACCAATTTCGGCAAGGTAGCCCAAGGTTTGGACGTTGCTCAATCAATCGAAATTGGTGACAAAATTATCAGTATCCAAACTCAATAACTCCAACATTGTCATTCCCAACTTGCTATAATGGCTTCAAACTCAATTTAGCCAGATGTCATCTGGGTGGGTTGGTGTTTTTGTACATCTAGAATATGGGGCTCGATCATCACACATATCATTGATAAAACTATCCTATGAAAATCTACATACTCCATGGTTGGACTAAAGACATCACCAAATGGAATCCTCTAATCAAAGAGTTGAAATCCAACGGTCATCAGGTCAAACTTCTCAAAATTCCAGGACTAACGGCCAAGCTCGATAAGCCATGGAACTTATCTGACTATCAAGCTTGGTTTGAAAATGAAATCAAATCAGAAAGAAATATTAACCTAATTGCCCATTCCTTTGGTGGAAGAGTAGCCATCAGATTCGATGTCAAAAACCCCAACATTATCAAAAAACTAATTCTGATAGACTCGGCAGGAGTCCGGCCACAAGATCCAGCCACGATCACCAAAAGATTTGTCTTCAAAACCTTAGCCAAAATAGGTAAAAAAATCACCTCTAGCCCCACAGCCAGAAGCGCACTTTATAAACTGGCCAGAGAATCAGACTATTATCAAGCCGACAAGGTTTTAGCCCAAACCATGTCTAACATCGTCTCCCAAGACCAAAGAGACGAACTCCAGTTTGTCAAAGCCCACACTTTGATCATCTGGGGCAGCCAAGACAAAACTACCCCACTCAGTCACGGCAGACTCATGAATAAAACCATTACAGGCAGCACCCTCAAAATCATCGACGAAGCAGGCCACTCACCTCACTACGCCCACCCCAAAGAAGTTGCCAATTATATCCAAAAATTTCTTAGCCCTACAAAATGAGATTGTTCCCCTTTTTGCTAATTAACTACTTTTTTCTAGTTAGAACTTTACGTTGGTTGTCACTATGGCAACAAAAAGAGTACCGCTTCGATAGGTTAAAAGCCTTTCTTCAAACCCCACAAGGCAAGTCTGAACTAAAAACTCTCTTTACATTCCCACATAAAAAATCTCAACTCAAAAGACCCAAATTTACTCCTAAAGCATTTTTGATCTTTCTTTCCACTCTCATCACCCTCCTCATTTTTGACTCATTTATCACTATCATTTTTAACAACCCAATTACTATCTTAATCACCTATACATTAATCCCTTTAGTCATTGTACTTACTTCACTCCCTTTTAACTTAATAACACTTTTATTCAGTTTTTATTATCAATTCAAATCAGCCCAACTAATAAAAAAGCATAATCCCACCATCATCGGTATCACCGGCAGTTTTGGGAAAACTACCACCAAGATATTGACTGCCCATCTGCTCTCTGCTCGTTTCAACGTTTGGTACTCACCTAAATCTTTTAACACTCCACTCTCTCTTCCCAAATCTTTTGCCAAAACATACCAGGGCCAAGAAATAGTTGTCATTGAATTTGCCGCCTACAAAATGGGTGAAATAAAAAAACTAACCAAATTTTTTCCACCAACGATGGCTGTAATCACAGGTATTACTTTTCAGCATCAAGCCATCTTTGGGAATATCCAAAACATCATCAAAGCCAAGTCAGAACTTTTATCAGCCCTCAAGCCTAACGCAAACATTTTTTATAACTACTCGGACCAAAATGTTAAACAAATGGTTAAACCTTACTCCAACCAAAATCTCATCTCAACTCAATCATCTTCACTAAAAACTCCCAAGGTAAATTCTCAGGCTAAACTAAATATCAAATTAAACTCCTCAATCATTCAGACTCAAATCACTGGTCTTCATTATTTTTCCAATCTTCAACTTGCCACTTTAGTCGCCAGTCACTTAAAGCTCACATCAGCCCAAATCAAATCTCAAATCGAATCATTTACACCTACCACAGAATTCATCAACACTCACAAAACCAAAAAGGGCTTCACTATTATCATCGACGACAAAACGGCCAACCCTGCCGGCTTTGAAGCCGCCATCGACCTCATTGCCTCGATTAAAACCCAAACAAAATTCATAATTAGCTCTGGTATTGTGGACCTGGGTCAAGATTCGCAAAAAATCCACTCCAACATAGCCAAAAAAATCAGATCTTCTCAAGCAACTCTACTCCACACATCAGATCTGCACCAAGATTTATTCCAAACTACCCTCAAATCACAATACTCATACACCCCAGATTTAGACACTTTTACTAAATACTTAGCAAAGCACAGCAAACAAGGGAGTATTATCTTAATCGAAGGCAAGATTCCTTTTGAAATGCAAAAATATTTACTCAGTTTATAAATACCCTATACTAATCTCATGGCCCTTATCACCAACTCACTAGGTTCTAACTACTCCAAACAATTTGTAGCCACTTCGCAAAGATTATTGTTTAGCTTTTGGGACTACCACCACCCCATGCCACAAGACGAGCTCGCCGCTCAACTTGTTGCTATTTTTGGTAAAGTTCCCACTCTCACTTACAAAGGTCGCCACGCCATCACTCTGGCCATCAAATCTTTAGGTATTAAACCAGGTCAAGAAGTTTTGACTCAAGCTTTTACTTGTTGGGCTGTCGAAGAGGGTATCTTTGATTCTGGAGCCAAACCCATTTTTGTGGACATCCCCAACAACAGTTTAAACCTTACTTCAAAAACCCTGGCTCAGGCTTTTAAAAAACATCCAAAGGCCAAAGCTGTTTTGGTTCAGCACACCTTGGGCTTTCCTGCAGATATTCAAAAGATCAAAGCCTTTTGTAAAAAAAACAATCTGTATTTAATCGAAGATTTAGCCCACGCTTTTGGAGCTAAAGATAATCAAGATCGACTTCTGGGTACCCAATCCGACGCTGCCGCTTTCTCCTTTGGTCGCGATAAAATCATCGATTCTGTTTCTGGAGGTGGTGTTATCTCCACCAAAAGCATTAAAACCAAAATTAGTTCAGTAAACGACCAACAAATTGTCATCGACCTACTTTATCCTTCCCTCACGAGTTTTATCCGAAACACGGGCACTCTAGGCAAAGCCACCCATCGTCTCGCTTCCAAAACCCCCCTTCTTTCTACTCCAATCTCTAGTCCTACCAAAAACCCAGCTGACTTGCCATCTCCTCACGCACAACTAACTATCCAAAACCTTGGACACCTCAAATCTCAACTCGCTCACCGTCAACAAATTGCTCAAATTTACATCGATAGTTTCAAATCCAACCCCCATATCACCTCCATCACTCAAAACAACTCTATCTATTTACGCTTTCCAATCTTAGTCAACCACAGGAAAAAACTAGTTAAACAATTGTCCTCCAGAGATATTCACCTATCTGACTCTTGGTATAAAAAGCCGGTAGAGGAATCCAAATCTGCCTCTCGCACTTCATACCAAACAGGCTCTTGTCCCAACGCCGAAGCTTTATCACAAAAAATATTGAATCTACCTACACATATAAACGTCACGCCCAAACAAGCCCGTCATATATCTCAAACAGTCAACACTTTAACCAAACTCAACAAATAATCTATATGTCTCAAATCCAAATCAAGACAATCGAATCAAAAACACAATGGGAAGATTTTGCCCTTTCTCAACCACAAGTCAACTTTCTCTCTTCGTACAATTGGGGTGAGTTCAACTCCAACATGGGCAAAAAAATTTACAGACTCGGGATTTTTGATAACCAAACTTTAGTTGGAGTTTGTCTTGTTGTCAAAGAAACTGCCAAACGGGGCAATTACCTTACCATCGCCGGTGGTCCCATCATAAATTGGCAAGACTCTTCATTTACAACCCTCGTTGCCCATCTTAAAAAAATTGCCAAAAGAGAAAACTGTTGGTTTATTCGAATACGTCCACAAATACTCAACAACCCCCAAAACCAGCGACTCTTCAAATCCCACGGCTTTATGCACTCTCCCATGCATTTATCAGCAGATTTAACCCTCCAACTAGACACCACCCAGCCATCTGAGCAGATTCTTGCCCAAATGAGAAAAAACACTCGTTACGAAATCAAAAAATCTCAAAAACTCGGCATCCAAGTTAAAAAATCAACTGATCCAAAAGACATCAAAGAATTCAATAATCACCAACAGGCCTTAGCAAAAAAACATCATTTTGTCCCTTTTTCAGAAAAATTTCTTACTACTCAATTTCAATCCTTTGTCCAGGATGATCAAGTTATCTTGTTTCACAGCTATCTCGAAAACAAACTTCTCGCTTCTGCTTTTGTCATCTATTACGGACAAGAAGCCGTTTATCACTACGGCATCTCAACACCTGATAATCACCATCTTCCAGGAGCCTACGCCACTTTATGGGCTGCAATTTTAGAGGCTCAAGAAAGACATTACACTCGTTTTAATTTTTGGGGCATTGCACCAGCAGATCAACCCAATCATAGATTTTGGGGAGTTAGAGTTTTCAAAACTGGATTTGGTGGAGAAGAAGTTGCCTACCTCCCATCTCAAGACTTGCCCACTTCACCTTTATATTTCATCACTCGCGCCTTCGAGAAATATCGGGCCAAATCCAGAAACTTAGCATAACCTTTAAAATATTGTATAACTAAACTAGTTGTTTGAACTATTGCTTAAATATCTAGTTTAGAACCCATGGCCAAAAAGAAGAAAAAGAAAAAAGATGGGCCGAAACCATTTTTTTCCAAAAAAAAGAAACGCCAACTCATAAAACTTGTTATCTTTGCTCTATTAGCTATTTCTGGGTATGTTCTAG
>CBDUQH010000028.1:0-12285 GCA_965369335.1 uncultured bacterium | reverse complement strand
GGTTGGTATATATACTAATTATTCTAATTGAGATCAAATTGATTCGAATTTTGTTAGTCGGTTTTTGGTTGTTGGTCTTGTTTTTTGGTCTTTTTACCTGGTTTTAGAGTTAGGGTTAGAATTTTGCCTTGCATTTTTGCTGGTTGGTCGACAACTGCAGTTTCTCCCAGTTGCTCGGTGACTTTGTCTAAAACTTCGTAACCAAATTCTTTTCTGGTTATCTGGCGGCCAACAAATTTGACGTTAACCTTGACTCTATCACCGTCCTCAAGAAATTCTTGAGCCTTTTTAACCCGGGTGCTTAAGTCGTTGGCGGCAATAAAAGGTGTGAGTCTGATTTCTTTGAGCTCAACCCCTTTGCTCTTTTTCTTGCCAGATTGGTTTTTCTTTTTTTGCTGATATTTAAAGTTTGCAAAGTCGATGATCTTGGCGACTGGTGGTTTGGCGTTGGGGGCGACAACGACAACATCGAGATTTTTTTGTTTGGCTCTTTGAATAGCCTCTTCTTTGGTTAAAACTCCAACTTGAGTGCCGTCTTTTTCTACCACGCGGAGTCGGTCGGCTTTTATGTATTGGTTGATTTGGTAGAACTGCTTAGAGATTGCTACTCCTGGAAAGGATAATTGGTGTTTGAACTTAAGGATTTTATCATAACATCCTCTGGGGTGCTAGAGGAGAGGGAAATTACTCTAATTTACACGAATTGCCCTAACTTCACTAGTTAATTATCAATAGCCAATAATCAATGCTCAAACAAAATTCAGAGCGCAGAGTTTGAAACTCTGATGATTGTGAATTGTTTGATTATTGTTACTTGAATGTTGATAATTTATTTTATGGCCTTAGTGTTGATCTCCTTGAGTAGATTGTCAATTAGTGTCTGGGGAGACATAACTCCGAGGTCTTTTTGTCCTCGGGCTCTTACCGAGACGCTATTGTCTTCGACTTCTTGTTTGCCGATGATAAGCATGTAGGGAATTTTTTGCTTTTCAGCGTTTCTGATTCTTTTTTGCATGCTACCACCTTCTGAGTGAACAGAGCTTCTGATGCCTTTGTAACGAAGGCTCTTGTCTAGTTTTTGGGCGTGTTCGAGCTGGTCGTCGGAGATGGGGACAATGGCGACTTGCTCTGGGGAAATCCAAAGAGGGAAAGCTCCACCAAAGTGTTCGATAAGGACGGCTAGAAAACGTTCAATCGAGCCCATGATGGCGGCGTGGATCATGACAATTCGCTCTTTTTGACTGTCTTCATTGATGCAGTTTAGGTCGAAGCGATCGGGCATGTTGCGGTCTATTTGGATGGTGGCGACTTGCCACTCTCGGCCAAGAGAGTCGTAACTCATAAAGTCTATTTTGGGGCCATAAAAAGCTGCTTCACCAATGGCCTCAAAATAGTCTACCCCTCTACTTTGAATCATTTCTCTGAGTTGGTTCTCGGCTTTTTCCCAGATTTCCTTGGTGCCAAGGTATTTGTCGAATTGATTGGGGTCATGCAGTGAGAGTCTGATTTTGAGATTGGGAAAACCTGTGCCTTTGTAAAAGGCCTCGATAATATCCCAGATAGCATAAGCTTCTTGTTCGACTTGTGACTCACGACAAAATACGTGGGCGTCGTCTTGGGTGAAGCTGCGAACGCGAGATAGACCAGAGAGTTCCCCAGTTTGTTCGTCCCGGTAACACATGGTGGTGTTGGCATACCTTTGAGGCATTTCTTTGTAGCTGTGGGGCCGTCTGTCAAAGATTTGGGTGTGGTGGGGGCAGTTCATTGGTTTCATGGCAAATTCGTGGCCTTCGCGAGTGGTAATACGAAAAAGTTCGTCGGCGAATTTGTCCCAATGTCCGCTGGTTTGGTAGAGGTCTTTTTTGGTTATATGGGGTATTTCGACTTTGGTGTAGCCTTTTTGGAAGCGCAACTCTTGGACAAAATCGTCGAGTAGGTTTCTAAGTAAAGTGCCTTTTGGAGTCCACAAAGGTAGGCCGGGACCAACTTTATCTGAAAAGGAGAATAGGTCGAGTTCGACCCCTAGTTTTTTGTGGTCGCGTTTTTTAGCTTCTTCTAGATTTTGTAGATGTTGTTTTAGTTCTTCGGCTGAAGGAAAAGCTGTGCCGTAGATTCTAGTGAGCATGGAGTTTTTTTCGTCCCCTCGCCAGTAAGCCCCGGCAATAGAGAGCAGCTTAAAATGTTTTAGTTCTTGTTTGGGGGTGTCAACGTGGCCACCTCGACACAAATCCCAGTATTCTCCAGATTTATAAAAGGATAGTTTTTGACCTTCTTGGGCAAATTGGTCGATGAGTTCGTGCTTGTAGGGGTTGTTGGGATATTCGGATTTGGCCTTGTCCGGGGTTAGTTGGTGACGTTCGAATGAGTCCCATGATTTGAGTATTTGCCTCATTTTTTTCTCGATCTTTTTGAAGTCACTCTCTGAGATTGGTTGTTGAAACTCAAAATCAAAATAGAAACCATCTTTTATGGCAGGGCCAATGGTTCTTTTGGTGTCTGGCCATAGGTCCATGACGGCTGCGGCTAAAAGGTGGGCAGCAGAGTGGCGCAGGTTATCTAAATATTGTTGGTCGTGTTGGTTTTGCTGGGGGTGATTATCTACTTTCATGGTTGTTAGTTGTGATTGATATTTGGTTTGTTACTAAAAAGCCCCTGGCAGGGGCTCCGTAACTAGTGAGCTCCCCTGCTCTTTCAGAGCGTGATAGTGGTAGATGTAGTGGCCAGGGTACAGTGGTCAGGTTTCAGTGACTGACGATTATGGATAGTGGTAAGTGGATAGTGCATAGTGGTGTATCGAGTATAGTGTATGCGAGATGATGGCCTAAAAACAAATAAAGCCACCCTCTTGTTCAGGATTCTCGGCCGTTTCCAAGAAGGTTCCATCCTGTTTTGGTGACTTAATTTCCCCGTTTCCCTGGTTAGGGCTTTACTACTGGTTGGTGAGGCCAGGTCAAGGTAAAGATTTAATTGAATCGATTATAACATAAAGGTGATAAGCTTAAATCTAATTGATCTGGAGACTAATGAATTCTTTTAGTTATTGGGATTTGAGTTGTTGGAGGACTTGGTCAATTTGTTCAGGGCTAATTTGGGGTTGACCTTGTAGGGAAGGTTGAGATGTTTGAAGTTCCCCAAGTTGGTTAATGGTGTCAAAGCTATCGAGGACTGGTTGGAGTTCCGGAAGAATGTAGGTGGTGAAAAGATAGCCGGCAAAAAACATAAAGACTAAATAAAGAATGATACCTCCAAGTGACCTGGCTGCACCGGCAATGAAGTTTCGAAAGAAGATCGAGGTGTATGAGCTGGAGTAAAGTGTTTTTTCTTGTTGGAGTTGTCTATCTGGGCCTGGTTGGGGTTGTGGAGATGGGGCTGTTTGTTGAGGATATTGTTGGATAGGTTGGGGTTGGACTTGTTGGGTCATGGAAACAGTATAGAGTATGCGGTATAGAGTATAAAGTGTTTTGGAATTTCTAATTAACCTAATTTGTAATTGATCTAAAAAAGCACCAATCAACAACGCATAAATTAAATATTAGATATTGAAAGTTGGACATTTTTTAGGAATTAGAGCAATTAGATTAATTAGTAATTGCATCTGTGATAGAATACTTGAGTTGAAATAGTTTGGAGCCGTAGCTCAGCTGGCTAGAGCGTTCGCTTGACATGCGAGAGGCCACAGGTTCAAGTCCTGTCGGCTCCACAAATTTTTAAGAGTGAATTGAGTTAGATTTTGAAGTTGATTGGTGTGGTGGATATTTTTCCAGAAAAGTCGATTTTTTCCTGAAGTGTCTCCCCTACTTGGTAGGTGCCAAGGTGGCGTAGAGTTTTGGCTTGGTTTTGGATTTGTTTAAGGACAGAGTCGGCATGGTTTTTTGTTTGATGTTCAAAATCAAGGTGAAAGGCGTAGTTAAAAGGTTCGGTGATGATGGGGCGGGATTCGATTTTGGTGAGGTTGATGTTGGCTTGAGAGAAAGGCATGAGACATTTGATAAGGCTGCCTGGTTGGTGGGGGGTGGTGAAGATGATGGAGGTTTTAAGAGAGGACTTTGAGTTTGGTGCGGAAGGAGGTGATTTGGTGATAACTACAAAGCGGGTGAAGTTTTGGTGGTGATCTTGGATTTTTGGTTTAACAACTTGGAGGTTGTAAATTTGGGAAGCGGAGAGGCTGGCGATAGCGGCTAGGTCTGGTTTGGATGAAGTCGAGATTTTTTTGGCGGCTCCGGCTGTGTCTGGGTAGACTTTGGATTTTAGATTGGCGTGGGTCTTGAAGAAGTTTTTGCATTGAGCCAGAGCCTTGGGGTGAGAGTAGACTTGTTTGATTTGGTCAATGTGTTTGGTTTTGGCGAGGAGGTTATGGTTGATTTGGAGGGAGGTCTCGCCAGTTAGGGAGAGGTTTTTGTTTTGGTAAAGCAGGTCGTAGACTTCGTGGATGCTACCAATAATGGTGTTATCGATGGGAAGTAGGGCGTGTGAAGCAAGCCCTGATTGGAGGTCGTCAAAAACTTGGTCAAAGCTGTCTCTCCCCAGATATTTTTGATCTGGGAATAGATAAGTAGTGGCTATATGGCTATAGGCACCTGGGATGCCTTGGTAAGAGATGGTGTTCATAAGAGTTTTGTTTAAGGGTAAATTTTAACATGGGGATATTGAGTGAAAGGTTTGGTTTTAAAAAGAAGAGTAGAGGGTGCACAGGGCACCCTTTTTTTGTTATGCTTCTGGATCCGGGTTTAGTAAGTCTTCTTCGTCTTCTTCATCCTCTTCATCATAAGGTGGATGTTGAGGAGTTATCAGGTAGTTGTTGCAGATCGCATTTGGTTCTTGATCTTTGAGAGTCATGGTGTAATTTACCTTTCTATAATTGGGTTTTATCTTTCCAAACAGTTTAACCACGAAGTTCGCGTCCAAGCTGTTTGGAAAGAATTAAATATCCCCATGTTAAGGTGTGAATGGCTTATTGTTTGGATAAGGTGTGTTTGACAAACAGAAAAAACTAATTAAGGTTGGTATTATATCCTATAATGTTTTGCAAAACAAAGTGAGAAAAAATTAACATGGGGATATTGGGAGTGGATAGTTGAAAAGGAGAAAGCAAAGATGGCAAAAATTGCCATCTTTGGATGTTGGGAGGATGTTTAAACAGGTAAAGGTATGGGTTCGCCACAGTTAGAGCAACGTTGACCTGTGGTTGCACCAGTAGGTGTTTCACAGATTGGGCACTTTGACGATTCGGGAAAAACTGGTCGCATTGAGCCGTTACATTTACAATCAGGACAAGATTTTCCTGCCTCAGACATTTCTTTTGTGCCGCATTCGTTGCATTTACATTCTGTTAACATCGAAAAATCTCCTTAAAGGTGAAATTAGTTTATTGGAAGTAATTCTTCCTTAGTAGGTCTGGCACGAAGAAATCATGCTAGGTCTGCTAAGGAAGAATATTTAATATCCCCATGTTAAAGAGCTTGCGGTGGAGTCAATTCGAAAAGCGTGGTGCTTGCGATTGAGGTAACCGCATGGTGCCAAAAAATGCAATAAAAAAACCCTCTTTGGGAGGGTATGTGTTTTGTGTTTATTTAATTTTTGGCGACTTACTTATTCCCTCCCATGTCAATCGCGCCTCTTCTGAGGACGATAATTTGATTGACGGTAAGGTGAATAAATTTGGTCATTAGGAGTTATTATAAAGATTGGATTGAGTTTGTAAAGACTATGATTGATTTAGTTGTTGAGAGATAACAACCAATCGGTGAGAATTTGGTAGTACGTTTGGAGACTTTTGATGCTAACCCACTCGTGTTCTTTGTGATCACCGTCGCCTACTGGGCCAAACTCGACTCCCCCACTGCCAACTCGAGTGTAAAAACGGATGTCGGAACTGCCATGGGTGCCGATGAGTTTTGGTTCGATTTGGTGTTTATTGGCTGATTTGACTAGTTGTTGAATAAAAGGGTTATGAGGTGATGTGTATGAAGCAGGATCAAACATAACTATTTCGTAGACGGCTGTT
The DNA here is from genome assembly GCA_965369335.1 of uncultured bacterium. Taxonomy (GTDB): domain Bacteria; phylum Patescibacteriota; class Microgenomatia; order UBA1400; family CAYNFZ01; genus CBDUQH01. The sequence continues at coordinate 6,281 of CBDUQH010000028.1, read as the reverse complement.
TTGGGAAGTAGATTGGTTATTTGGGTGAGGATTGTATCTTGATCTTTGGGACTGAAACGAACGTCTAAATCTAGTAAACAGTCGTTGGGGGTTTTGTTGATAGCATTGTTGTTGGTGGAAATCTTTGAGACGTTTACTGTAGTGTTTTGGGATTCTTCCCTGGGGTATCCAAGAGCTTGATAAAGTTTGTTGATAAATTCACTGGCTTGTTTGATGGCGTTGTCTCCTAACCAAGGGTAGGCACTGTGGGAGGATTGGCCTTGGAAGTTTATTTTTAGCCAAAGAAGGCCTTTGGATTTGTATTTGATATTTAGTTTGCAGCTAGATTCCCCTACTAAAGCAAAATCTGTTTTGACACCTTTTTTTACTTGGTACTGGGTGCTGGTGTTGATCCCTTGTTCTTCGTCGGTGACTATTTGGAGACCGAGAGGATAGTTGACTTTTTTAGCCACGTGTTTGAAGGCAAGAAGTTCCACAATGGCGGCTGCTTTCATGTCGTAGGCTCCCCTACCGATAAGTTTGTCACCTTTGACCTTTGGCTTGAATTGAGATGGCTCGCCAGGTACGACATCTAAATGGGCGTTTAGGATGACCTTGAATTTTTTTGGAGTGGTGTCGGTGGATGAAAATAATAGACTTTCATAGTCATTGTGAAAAAATGGTTTGACGTTGAAGTCGTCGAGTTGGGACTGAAACAGTTTTAACGCTTCGGTAAAGGCATGGCTATTGCCTTTAACTGTTTCTAAAGCAATTAGTTGTTTTGATAGGTCAAGAATTTTTTGTTTATGCATATTTTTGGTGAAAAACTAAAAAACCCTCCTGGTGGAGGGCTAAATGTTTTATTTTTGGGTTTATCTATTATCCTCCACGTTTAGCCCTGTTCTCATAATGAGAAGCTTAATTGGGCTATAAATAATGGAGTGTGATAAGTTCATACGGTAAATTTTATATTTATTGGCTTGAGTTTGTCAAACTTGATGTATTAACCAGTTTGAGTGGCTACTTGGCGTTCTTGAGAGAGGCTGAATTTGGTACCACCTTTTTTCTTGTTGGCCATTTTCCAGTAGTAGGATTTGGTGGTTGATCGTTGGTTATGAAGAGCAGCCCAATTTCTGGATTCGACGACTCTTTTTCTGGTGTTTTTGAGGAAACTAATTAGTTTCTCAAAGAAATTAAGATGGTATGTGCCTGGATCGGTAATTTCTTGGCTGATAGCTGTTTCGATGCTTTTGTCTAAGTGGACAATTTCTGTGGCTAAGCTTTTAAGTTCGATTCTGATGGTTTCAATTTTTTGGTCTACCTCTTGTTTTCGACGGTTGAAGATGACTGTTTCGGTTTGTTCGAGTTCGTACTTGATTCGCTCTTTTTGGCGACCTCTGTTTTCTCCACTTTTTAGGTATTCGCTAAAGTTAAATGGTTGGGGTTGGTTTTCTTGTTGATCGCTTTTTTGGTTGGTGTTGAAGATGGTATCCACCATTTGAGAAGCAGTGCCTTTTATCAGGTCGTCCTTGAAGCTTTTAGCTGTATCTTTGATGATATTGCCGCCTGAAGACTTTAAAGCTTCGATAAAGTTTGCATGAGAATTAAAACCTTTAGGTGGTTTTTTTGCTGTTGGTCTGGAGTTAAACTTTGTGTTGTTCATTTTGGTTACAAAAATTACTACTTCCAGCGGTGTAGTTAATGTGTATTATAGGATTGAAAATCTGAAAAGTCAAAGATAAATTTGGCGTCAAAATGCAGAATAAAAACTAGTTTTTTGGTTGTTTTGATGGGATTTTAGCTAGCGATTTTGAGAAGTTGAGCAACGGTTTTTCTTTTTATTAAAGCGAGGCGTACATTTAGCCTTTCTTCAGCAGAATTTTGGACTTTTTGCTTTAGCTTCTCGTCAGGGAGACTATTGATGAGATGGTCAATTTCCTCATCTGGAACTTGAACTTTTAAGTCTGCGGCAATGTCGCCGAGGACAAATTCAAGTTTAATGTTGTCTTGGGCAGTTTTTTCATAGTCTGCCCTGATTGACTCCTTAGTTTTATTCATGGTTTGGAGGTAGTCATCGATTTTTAAGCCGAGCTTGTTGACTTGCTCAAGAAGAGTGGTTAGCATTCGGTCTACTTCGCGTTTGACAAGAAGTTTAGGCACCTCCACTGAAGTTTTTTCTAAAAGCAGGTCAAAAACTATTTTTAGTTTCTCGTCTTCGACTTGTTGTGGTGTTTTTTTGGCGTTGTCATTAGGATCTTCTTGTTTATCTGGAGTCCAAAGTTTGGTTTTGGCAGCAGCACCTTTTAAGTATTTTTTGTAGTCGCCGAGTTTTACTTCTGGCTTTTCAATAACGTCAGCTTCAAAGACCCAGTCACCGTTTTTTTCGACGGTAATAGGATTGATTTGAGGGTAGCTGATTGGATTGAGTTTTCTTTTTTTGACTTCGTCGATATAGACAGCAGGAAGAAGGAACTCAATAGCTTGTTTTTGGAGCTCGTTTTGGCCGACTTTTTCTTCGACCATTTTTTTGGGAGCTTTGCCTTTCCTAAATCCTTTAAGGGTGGTGTTAGCAACAGCTTTTTGAAGAACTTCTTCGTAAGCTTTGGTGATATCTGCTTTTTTGACTGTAAATTTGAACTTCATGGTTTGTTGGCTGGTTAATTAGTTAATTGATTAATCAGTTTTTGGCTGAGAATAGGTGATTTTACCAGACTATGGTGAATTATTGAATCAGAAGGCTGGATAGATTGATAATTGATGAGTAAATAGTTACACTTTTTTTATGGATGTAAATTATCCCGGAAAACCGGAACAAGTAGATGAAGAGGTGAAGGTTACCCCACCACCACAACCGATTGAGTCTGGGGCACCAGCACCAGCGGAAATTGTGCCTGAGGAACCAAAAGAGGCTCAACCCGATCCAACACAGCCCCAAAAACCTGTGTCGGTTGAGGATGTGAATAAATTAGATGCAAAAGAAATTTTGATGCAAACACAGAAAACACTGCTAAAGTTTGTGTCATATTTTATGTTGTTTCATGGATTGTTGGGTTTGTATGGTGAGATGGTGAAATTGTTTTATGTGTTTCCTTATTTACCAAAGATTTTTGAGGCACTTAATTATTCTGAATCAATTTTCCAAACAGTTTATCGAAGATCTTTGATTATTGGTGCTACAGCTGTATTGGAGACAATTTACGGTTTGTTTTTGCTTAGGAAACAATCTGGATTGGCTAAAAGTGTGCATTTGGCTTCTAGCGTGGGATTGTTGGTGGTGAGTTTTATATTGCTAAGGGGAATTAAGCCTTTGGATACCAGTGATTTTGATATACCTCAACCGCCAACGTTGGTTAATGTTTTTAGAGAAAGGTCGATTGAAGGAGTGTTGGAGTTGTATTTGCCGAGGAAGTGAAGGACAAGTACAGGAGGTATGGAATGTACGGAAAGTATGAGGGTACAAGAGGTGCAAAAAGTACAAAAAGCTTAGAGACTAAGGGACTTGCGACGGAACTCGTAGATGGCGATAGCGGCAGCTGAGGCGATGTTTAGGCTTTGTTTTTGGCCGAACATGGGTATTTGAGCAATGATGTCTGATTGAGAGAGTGTTGCTTTAGAGATACCAGTGACTTCGTTGCCAAAAATGAGGCAGGCGTCTTGGTTAAAATCAAGGTTATAGATGGATTTGGAGTTGGGGGTTATTTCCAAAGAGATGATTTGGGTGTTTGATTGTTTGAGTTTGGTGATTAAGTCAGAAATATTTGGTTGATGGTCCCAAGCGACACTGTCTTGACTATAAAGGGCTGTTTTGGTGACTTTGGGATGAGGTGGTGTGGGAGTGTAGCCGGCAAGGTAAAGCTGATTGACTCCAGCTGTTTCGCAAGTTCTAAAAATCGAGCCGACATTGTAGGCAGAACGGATGTTTTCGAGGCAGACGTGGAGTTGGGGCATGAAGATAATGGAAATAGATTGAAATAAATGGTGAAAGCTGGAAATACAATTGTACTATTTGGTTTGATCTTGGTTGAATTCTTGGGTAAGTTCCTCGACTTGGTTCTCAATTTGGTTGAGTTTGCCTTTTAGGAACTTGGCGAGTTTGAGGCCTTGTTTGAATTTATCGACGCTGTCTTCGAGTTTGACTTCTCCAGACTCAAAGTCTTTGACAATTTGTTGGAGGTGTTTGTAGGCTGTGTCCATTGATGGTTCTTTTTTGGTCATGAGAGTAATGATAATTGGCTAATTAGATGATGGGAGGAGTTTGGTAACTAGTGATTGGATTGTACCATTGGAGAGTTGGGTGGTGATTGGCTGGTTGGGGCTTAAACCTTTGATGTCTTTGATGGCACGGCCAGTTGAGTCGGTGGTGATGGAGTAGCCTCTTTGAAGGAGTCGTTGAGGGTTTATTGTCTGGAGAAGGGAGGTGAAGTGGTCGATTTTGTTTTGGTGATGAGTGAAGAAGGTTTGGCCATGGTGTGAGAGGTTGGTGATTAGCTGGTTTTGATCCGTGGCGATTTGTTGAAGATGTTTTTGGAAGCTTGAGATGAGTCTGTGGTTTAAATTTTGGAGGTTGGAGATTTGATGGTTTAGTTGGCGGTTTAGGGTGAGGAGTGATTGGTCGATGAAGCGGTGGTGGGTTTTGAGGCGGTCTTTGACGAGGTGGTTGATGGTGATGATGGAGTGGTTGATGGACTCGGTGACTTGGTGTTTGTCTTTGACTGTGAGTTCGGCTGCGTTTGAGGGAGTTGAAGCTCTTTGGTCGGCGGCCATTTCGGCAAGAGTCCAGTCGCTTTCATGGCCTATAGCGCAAACAGTGGGAATGGGTGAGGCAAAAATGGCACGGACTACTTTTTCGTCGTTAAATGCCATTAGGTCTTCGAGTGATCCCCCACCTCGGGTTATGACTAATGTGTGGCAGTTTTTGAGGTGGTTGAAATATTTAAGAGATTTGAGGATAGAAGGTACCGCTTGGACACCTTGGACAGTGGTGGGCATAAATTTGATATGGAGTCCTCCCATTCTTTGGGATGAGACTTTAACAAAGTCTTGGTAGGCTTGGGAGTCTTTGGCGGTGATAAGGCCAATGGTTTGGGGAAATTGGGGCAAAGGGCGTTTTCGAGACTCATCAAACAAGCCTTCTTGCTCGAGTTGGAGTTTTAGTTTTTCATAGGCTAGTTTAAGTGCTCCTTCTCCAGAGGGAATGATGGTGTGGGCGTGGATTCTGAATCGTCCGGAGCCTTTGTAGAGACCAGCGGTGCCATAAATTTTGACTTTCATGCCGTCCTCTAGCTGGTGGAAGTTTGAGATATCTCTGGTTAGAGCAAAAACGTCTAGAGCTGATTTATCGTCTTTGACGGTGAGAAAAATTAGAGTGTTTTGTCTGATTTGGATACGAGAAATTTCGCCTTCAAGGCAAATTTGGTTTAGGAGGCCAAGGTGGAAGTTGATGGCTTCGACTAGTTCTGAAACTGAGAATATTTGTTCAAGGGAAGGCATGGCATAGAGTATATTGTATGTAGTATAGAGTATTTGGCGAAGGTTGGGAAAGATTACTCTTTTAAACAAAAGGCAGAGCCTATGGGGTTGGCTTCTTTTAGGTGAAACTCCTGGGTATAGAAGCTAGAAGCTGAGCCGCCGTCTAGATTGATGGCCTCGGTGAAGGTTAAATTTAGTGATTGGGAAACTAGTTGGGCAATGGTGGGCATGTCTTTGAGAAGTGGGCCGGTGTGGTCTGAATCTTTTTCGGTGATGGTAAAGAAGATGAGGCGATCGTCTTGGGTGATGGCAGCGGTGGTGCGGCGTTTGGGCTCGTCGTTTTTGATGGAAAGGGTGGTGGGGGTTGAGTTGATGATCATGACTGGTCCGGTTTGAAGACCTATTCTAGTGTCTAAAGAGGTGGTGAAGCTGATGTGGGGTTTGTTGGTGTTGGATATGGTGAAAAAACCATCAAAAAGGGTGTTCTTCTGGGGTGGTGAGAGTTGTTGGTCGTTTACTTTAAACCAGCCTATGGGTTGGTTTTGTTTGTCGTAGAAGCCACCGTTGATGAGAAAAGTACACTGGTTTTGAGTGGCTAGATTGAGTGAGGTTTGTTGGCTTGAAAAGTTGGGAATTAGCTGGAGATGGTTAATATTATTAACTTGGTACCAATAAACGGTGTAATCTTTGTCTTGATAAGAGAGTGGAAAGCTTAACTCTTGAGGAATGGTTTTGGTTTGAGGGATTGGGGTGGAGCCAATCGAGTTGAGTCCTAAAAATTGTGCTAGGGTGATGATAAGAGGCATTAGCAGTTTCATGGGAGTAGTATACAG
>CBDUQH010000027.1:0-12307 GCA_965369335.1 uncultured bacterium | reverse complement strand
ATATACTTCGCCTCACTTATTATCACTTCCCGCCACCAGCTATCTCAAGAATTTGCTATAGTTAAAAAATACTTTAGACACATAACTTAAAATATCCATACTCTTTAGTTAACATCAATCATGAAACTCACTGTAGTTATCACAGCACACAATAGCCAGGACTTTATCAAAGATTGTCTCAAATCAGTCGAATTTGCCGATGAAGTAATTGTTATCAATAACCAGTCCACAGACGACACTGCCAAGATTTCCAAAAAGCTTGGTGCCAAAATCATCGACCATAAAAACAATCCCAAACAACTCAACGAGAGCAAAAATTTTGGTTTCAAAAAAGCCCAAAACGAATGGATTTTAAGTCTAGACACCGACGAAAGGGTAGATGAAGACCTTCAAAAAGAAATCCAATACATCCTCGAACATTCTCAAGATATTAAAGTAAATGGCTATCTTATTCCTCGCAAAAACATCATTTTTGGCAAATGGATCCAACACGGGCTTTGGTATCCAGACTACCAACTCAGATTATTTAGAAAAGGAAAAGGCAGTTTTCCCAATCTACACAACCATGAACTCCTTGAAGTCAAAGGCGAAGTCGGTAGGCTCAAGGGTCATATCACTCACCTAAATTATCAAACCATTAGTCAATACATTCAAAAGATTGACAAACAATACACTGACAACGAAGCAGAACAATTTATTAAAAAAGGCAACACACTCCACTGGTATGATGCTATCAGATTTCCATTCCAGGATTTCCTCACCAACTACTTTGCTCGTGAGGCTTACAAAGATGGTCTACACGGCCTAGTACTATCACTACTTCAAGCCTTCTACATGTTCATAGTTTTTGCCAAAATATGGGAACACCAAGGTTTTAAACAGCAAGACATTCAATTAAATCAAACCAAACCAGAAGTAAAACGTATGCACAGACAACTAAAACACTGGTATCTTCACGAAACCAAAAAAACTTCCAATTTTACTAAAAAAATCATTCTCAAATTTTTATCATTCTTCTAAAAATGCACGGATTCTACAAAAAACACTTCTCCTTAGTGTTTTTGGGACTTATCAACTTGCTTTTTTTTTATAAAACTTACTTTTTCAACCAAGTATTTTTCTTTGGTGACACCTTAACCCAAAGGGTGCCAAGTATGGTTTTTTGGAAACAACAAATCCTTTCTGGTCACATGCCTTTGTGGAATCCTTACATCTTTGCCGGCATCCCACACCTCGCAGACCTATCCACCAACACCTTATCTCCCACAAACTTTATTTACTTAATCATCCCCAACCCCTTTACCGCTTTGTCTTACCTAGCAGCTCTACTAATTTTCACATCATCAGTACTTTCCTATGTCTTTTTAAGACAACTAAAACTCACCAGACACTCATCACTTTTTGGGGCAATTGTAGGAGCCTACTCAGGCACTTCTCTTGCTGCTATAAATGATATCAACTCACTTATGGGCATTAGTCTTATCCCTTTAGTCCTTATTGCCCTACAACGATTCCTCAACCACTTATCAACTCCCAACTTAATCCTCGCAGCTTTAGCTCTTTCTCTCCAATTTATTTCCAGTCACCCACAATACAGCTACTACACCTGGATTCTAGCCACAGCTTATTTGTTCACTTTTCACCCCAAATCTTTTGTAATCAAAATCAAACACATCGCTCTAATTTTTGGCTTCTTCCTTGGTTTAGTTAGTCTACAACTGTTGCCTTTTTTAGAGTTAACTACCCAAACATATAGACCCACCAACTTAGATTTTGCCAGCCAAAACCAACTCCACTTTTTAGATTTACCAAGATTATTTGTAGTCAACATCTATGGCAACTGGCTTACAGGGACTTCTTGGGGACCCAACTCACCTTTAGAAACAGGTCGAGCCACCACTGAAGGCTTTGTCGGCACCATCCCCATATTCTTGTCTCTATTTGCCCTACGAAAAAAAACCAAGCACACCCATTTTTTTCTCGCTACTGCTGCCATTACTTTCATCTTAGCCTTTGGTACCCAAACACCAATCTACTTATTTGTAAGAAAAACCCTTCCAGGATTCAACCTCTTTCGATCACCCATTAGAATTCTTTCAATCTACAGTGTTGCTTTAGCATATTTATCTGCCTTTGGCTTTCAGTACATAAGCAACAAAAACCATGTTAAATCTTAACCCTCAAATCTACCCTCCTCTAAAGATCCAAGCCATAATTAAACTTATCACTACAAATTTTATCTTTGAGTTGACAGTACTGTTTTTATTTTTATTTTTCATCCGCCTTAAAAAATTCAAAAAAACTTATCTAATCCATCTACTGATAATCGCCGAACTTTTTTTCTTGACCACTGGCAACTTATTTACCATTCACAAAAATCTCCTCGACTTTAACTTACCCATCGACTTCAAAAACTCCAGATATCTTTCCACGGCGGACACTGTTGATTATTACGGCTTACACGTCTATTGGAATCATCTTCGTGTCCGCCAACCATTTGCTCCTGACCTTTCAGATTCTGAATTAGATAATTTTGACAGACTGACAAAAGAAATAAACCAACTGCCTGGCAACCTAAACATTTTCACCAGAGACTACAACGCCAGTGGATATTCTGCCGTAGTTCTCAAAAATTACGCCAAATTTTTTAACTCCTCCATAATTAACTCTGTAGCCATTAAAGATTTAAACGATCCTCGTTTAGAACAAATCGGAGTTAACTACATCGTCACCGGTTATCCAGACGATCAACTCAGAAATAATCCCGGCTTCACACAAATTAACTCAAGTCCTGCTATCTATCAAACAAGATCACCTTCTCCTCGCGCATACTTTCAATCAAAAACCGGACAAGTAGAAATGACTCGGCATCAGCCCGGTTATGTATCTCTAAATACCAAAAACCCTCAGCATGACACTCTAGTCTTAGCAGATAGCTTTTATCCTGGATGGACAGCAGCTATAGATTCACAACCCACTATCATTTCACCATACTTAGACGCCTTCCAATCAATACAAGTTCCTTCAGGAGAACACACAATCACTTTCAGCTACCGCCCCAGGTCTGTTACAATCGGATTTATCATCACTAGTCTTACACTTATTATTTCTATATCTTTAATTCTATGGCCAAACCAAAAGTTGGACTCATTATTCTCAACTGGAACGGTAAAAAAGACACTTTAGAATGTCTTGAAACCGTCAAGAAGACTAAAAACCCTTCATTCAAACTCATCACCTACGTTATTGACAACGCTTCTAAGGATGATTCAGTCTCATCCTTTCAAAAAAAATATCCACGCATCAACTTAATCCAAAACTCTCAAAACTTGGGTTTTTCAGGGGGTAACAACACAGGCATTAGCCAAGCCATTTCAGACGGTTGTGACTATGTCTGTCTTCTAAACAACGATACCACTGTTCACACCAACACTTTCCAAAATCTTTTTATGCAAGCCAAAGAAAATAACTTTGACTTAAGCTCACCCAAAATTTACTTTTATCCTGGCAGAGAATTTCACTACGACTCATACAAACCTTCAGAACGAGGCAAAATCATCTGGTATGCAGGTGGCTACATAGACTGGAACAACGTCATCCCTTCTCACATTGGTGTAGACGAATATGACCATGGCCAATACGACCAACCCAAAATCACAGATTTTGCCACTGGCTGTTGTTTATTAATCACCAAGCAAGTCATCCAAAAAATTGGATTACTCGATGAATCTTACACAGCATATTTCGAGGACAACGATTATTGTCAAAAAGCTATAAGAGCAGGATTTAGCGTTGGTTATTGTCCCAAATCTTATTTGTGGCACAAAAATGCCGGTTCAACTGGTGGTTCTGGTTCCGCACAACAAACCCAACTTGTAGACTCCAGTCGCATGAATTTTGGCCTCAAATACGCGCCGCTTCGTGCTAAACTAGCCTTACTCAAACAAAAATATTTATCCAACTCAATAAAAAGATAACTCTGATATGGCACTTAAACTTTCTGTGGTCATCCCTGCCTACAACGAAGAAGACAGACTCAAAAGGACTCTCCCTCAAATCCTTAAGTTTTTCAAATCAAAAAAATACTCCAAAGAAATCCTAATTGTTAACGATGGCTCAACCGACCAAACTTCAGACATTGTTAAACAATTTGCCAAGAAAGAAAAAACACTCAAGCTCGTCGATCTCAAACAAAACATTGGAAAAGGTGGAGCTCTCAGGCAAGGAATCCTAAAATCCAAAGGCACTTGGGTACTATTTATGGATGCCGATCTATCAACTCCACTCAAAGAACTAGATAAATTTTGGCAATACACTTCCCAATATCCAGTTGTCATCGGTTCAAGAAAAATGTCTGGGGCCAACGTCACCAAAAGACAAAGCTTTATCAGGGAAAACTTAGGTAAAATCTTTACTTTGTTAACCAACCTCCTAGCAACCAAAGGTCTTTCTGATGTCACTTGTGGCTTCAAACTTTTTAAAGGCCAAGTTGCTAGATCTATTTTCAAAAAGGGCATCTTAAACGATTGGAGCTTTGACGCCGAGATTCTTTTCCTAGCCCAAAAATATCAGCACCAAATCAAAGAAGTTCCTGTTAAATGGCAAAATGACCCCAGAACCAAAGTCAACATGCTCAAAGATGGTCTAAATTCTCTCAAAGGGTTAATCACCATCAGGATTAACGACCTCCAAAACAAATACTAACCACTAGCTTGATGCTGCCCAAATTTTTGCTTTTTCTTCTATAATCTTAGTATGTCCAAAAAGATAGAGTCGACTCTCATCATTCTCACCAGAAACGAAATCGACGGCCTGCGAGCCATGATAGGCAAAATTCCTTTTAACAAAGTAGATGAACACTATCTTATAGATTTTCAATCATCCGATGGCACCATCGAGTTCGCCAAAATGCACAACTTAAACATTATTCATCAAAGCAAGCCAGGTAGGGGAGAGGCGTTTAAAATAGCTGCCAAAAAAGCAAAAGGCAAATATCTAATTTTCTTTTCACCAGATGGCAACGAAGACCCAAAAGATATCCCCAAAATAATCACCCAACTCAAAAAAGGCCACGATTTAGTCATAGCTTCACGATTTCTGCCTAAGTCAAGAAATGAAGAAGACGACCAGCTTTTAAAATTTAGAGCTTGGGCCAATCAAGCTTTTACATTTATTGCCAACTTTATTTGGAATCGAGGCAACCCATACATCACTGACACTATCAACGGCTACCGGGGTATCACCAAATCTGCCTTTAACAAACTAAATCTCAATGCTTCTGGTTATGTTATCGAGTATCAAATCTCTATTCGGGCCATGAAACAAAAACTTAACCTCACCGAAATTCCCACTATCGAAGGCAATCGAATAGGTGGAGAAAGCAATGCCAAATCCATCCCAACTGGCATTAAGTTTCTAAAATTCCTCTATCAAGAAATCACCAACCCAAATCAAAACTAATGCCAACTCAAATATTTACACTCTTGTTCACCTTCATCTTTTTAACCCTCTACTCCTTCACTTTCATTTTTTTACCTGGATTAGCATTGACTTACCAGCTCAAACTACCTAAGCTCGACAAACTCACTTTATCTCTCGTCACAGGCCTCTCTGTTTATAGCTTTCTAGTCTATTTAGTACGATTTATCCACTTGCCTTATTTTTTTACAGAAGGCTTGTTGCTCACTTTAATCTGTATACATCACCACCAACAATCTCTAACAAAACTCAACTTTAAGCCCAAACTCAACCCACACATAATCACCTTCCTGGCCTTAGCCTCGATTGCCGCTCTAGTTCAATCTGCCGTTTTGCTAAGAAGCGGGCTCGCAACTCCCCAAGGTATTCTTTTCACCAACCTTTCTTACCATGACTCCATGCAACACATAAGTTTCATCAAAAGACTCTACCATCAAACCAACCTCATCCATCCAGGTTTCTCTGGTGCTAACTTAACCAACTACCACTACCTAATCGACATCGTCATTTCCAGTCTTTCAAGGTTTTCCTTTGTCGACCTCTATCACACCTACTATCGATTTTATCCTCTTGCCATTTCTTTCATTTTCTCACTTTCAATCTTTGTCTACACTCGCCAACTAACCAAGAAATCCTGGCCGGCAAATCTTGCCGTTTTTCTTACCATTTTCTCAGGCAACGCTTCTTATTTTGCCCAATTTTTAAGAGGAGATCATTTTTCCTGGGGTTCGAATACGTTTTTAATCAACCCCATCGTAGACATCCTTCAAAACCCTGCTTCTATCTTTGTCTTAGCCCAACTACTTATGGTCATCTATCTCTTCAATCTCTACACTTCTCACAAAAAAAGCCCCACATTAACCCTTGTCTCTATCGCCATCATCGCTGGCACCATGATTGGCTTTAAGGCTTGGGGAGGGCTACTGATCACTTTTGGTTTAAGTTTAGCCTCACTATGGCATCTAGTAAAAAACAAAGACTTCAAACCAATACTTGCCTTAATAGCTTCACTTATCATCTCCTTGTTTATCTTTTTACCTCATTATCAAAAATCGACATCAGCAAGCCCAGTTTGGGCGCCAGGATGGAGTCTTAGAAGGATGCTCAACGACCAGGACAGGTACAACGACATCCCCCAAATCTTCCAAGAAGAACACTATATCTACACCCAAAACTACAAAAGGCTTATCCTACTTTACGCCCAATGGGTGGCCATCTACTTTTTTGGCAACTACTGGATCAGGACTATTGGATTTTTTGCCATCATCTACATACTAAAAAACCACATCAAAATTACCCCCACACAAGTACTTATCGTCTCAATTACTTTAGCTTCTCTCTTTTTACCTTTAATCTTTAACCAGGGTCGTATGGCTTACGATATCGAACAATTTTCACCATACGCCATTGTCTTAGCATCAATCTTTACTGCCCACACTCTAGCCCAATTCCAATCATTTACTAAACGGCGTTATGACTTGCCTCAACTAAGCTTACCCATAGTTTTAATCCTTTCGCTCCTATCCGTTCCTTCAAACTACACTAGCATCAAAGCTCGGTTAGTGGGCGAATCAACCCTAGTCTCAAACCTTGAGCTCGAAGCGTTGGCCAAAGTCACTTCGACCACTTCACCAACAGACACTATCCTCCTTTTCCCATCTCACCGAAACATCGCCACCTTAGAATTCGCCGCCCTCACAAACAGAAACACTTTTTACTCTGGTCGAACTTTATCTGTCATCACCGGTGAACCTTTTGAAGACAGGAAAAAACAGCTCGACCAATTTTTTAACAACAACGACCCATCCTTTCGCCAACGACTCATAAGAGATAACCACATCACACACCTCTTTCTTTTTTCCGAGGATCAACAATACATCACCCAACTTCCTGAATCAGCCAAACATGTCTTTTCCAACTCAGCAGCCTCATTCTATCAGCTTGAGTAACTTTCATGAGTAGAATCCTGACTAAGCTAACAAAACATCCAGATCTTATATTCCTTTTAGTTATTCTTCTTATAGCTTGTTTAACTCAGGGTTACCCACTACTTTCAAGTTTTTTACTAACTCCCCAAGGAACAGGTTCTCCAGTCCTCCACGATTCACTTTGGCACTTAAGCATCATTAACCAACTCGCGTACAACTCCCCCCCACTTCACCCAGGGATGTCTGGATACACTCTTGCCAACTACCACTATTTTTCCGATGTATTTCTTTATCAAATACAACAACTCACCCACATTCAATCAATTTTTGTCTACTTTCGCATCGCCCCAATAATTGCCGCTTCAGGTTTTACCATCACAACTTTTCTACTCGCCCGCCAACTTACCCAAACCAAACTTGCAGCATACTTTGGCACCTTGCTTGTCCTTTTTTCAGGAAGCCTTTCATGGATTATCCCACTCCTATGGCCTGGAAAAATTTGGCCTGCTAACTCTATTATGCTAGATCAACCCTTTGACCAACTCACCAACGCCCACACATACTTTGGATTTAGTTTGTTTCTCCTAGGTACTCACTTACTGATCAAAAGCCGTCAAAAATCAAAAATACTCTTAGTATTAGCCGGTGTCATTTTCGGTTTCACATTGGGAGTTAAAGCCTACGCCAGCTTCATTGCACTAGCTGCTTTAGCCACTGCCTCCCTGTTTCAAATTCTTACCACAAAAAAAACCACCTTAGCAATATGGGGCCTCATCCCCGCTCTAATCATATTTACTTTTCTTTTTTCAAAAACTATAAACCAATCACAACAACAACTAATCTTTTCGCCCGGATGGCTACTGGAACATATGGCACAAGACACCGATAGGTTTAACTTTCCCTCAAACTTCACCAACAAAAAGCTCGCATATATATCCACCCACAACTATCTCTACCTTTTTCTTCTTTATTTTCATCAACTATTTTGGTACTTAATAGGCAACTTAAGCACGAGAATCATTAGTCTTATTGTTTTCCTCAGTTGGCTTTTTCATTACAAAAGAATCAATCCCACAAAAATATTTTTACTCTCTGTGGTCATTATTTCTTTATCAATGCCCATTCTTTTTCATCAAGGGAAAAGTTCCTACAACAGTGTCCAATTTGCACCATACGGCCTCATCGTCTCTAGCCTACTCTCTGCCCTAGTCATTGAAAAATTACCATTGAACAAAACTAAACTATTTTTCATCTTCACTTTCATCTTCACCTTAAGTCTTCCCACCAGTGCCAAGACATTTTATGAATATGTTTCTCAAACTAAAACCCACCACCAAATCTCAAACTTTGACTTACAAGCACTCAAATATTTAAAACAAAACTCTACCAACGATGATGTCGTGCTAACTCCACCAGGATCCCAACACGATCTATTTATGATTGTTCCCGCAATATCATCCCGAACAACTTACTATTCTGGAGCAGTTTTTGCACCACTTACGGGTATTGATCCAACTGATAAGCTCTCTAAGCGCCAAATCCTTTTTGATCTAAGCTCAACTCTTTCCCAAAAGAAAAACTTTCTCATCTCCAACAACATTTCTCACATCTACCTACACACAGACGACCAACAACTTATCAATCACCTCACTCAAAACAACCTAGTTACGAACTTCTACTCCAACCAGGAAATTACCATTCTAAAAACTACTCCAAACCAGCCTTAGTCAGTTTGTAAACCCAAAATCCATCAACACTACCCAGACTTTTAACTTCTGCACCGCCAAAACTACTCAATTCCCACTCTGGATGTTCTTCAAGATTAAACTCATTTTTCAAACTCACCACATACAATACTTCAGCTTCACCATACTCTTCTTCTTTCAGAGTTTCTAATCCGTCCACCTCCACAAAATATCTATACTTACCAGCTCTATTGTCCGCATCGGCCACTGAGGCTACATTAAATTTTTTTGGTTCATTTTTAGCATCATTCACAATTATCTCTGAAACCTGCTTGGTCACAGGCAACTTCTCCATCCAAATTGGCTCTTTAAACACACTAGTATTCATCCCCATCCACACCCCAACTCCAAAAACCAAAGTAAAAAACAATTTTTTTAATCCTCTACTGTTCAAATAATCAAACCCTATCCAGCACAAACTCAGGAGCACCACCCCATATAAACTTGCCAGCTGGTATGGTTTTATCAACTTTCCCAACACCAATCCACTCAACACAACCAAGTTTATTGACACTACAACCAAGTCCGCCAAACCAACCTTTCGCTGCTTGAGCCACAACTTGACCCTAAATCCGCTCATTAGTATCCAAACTATCGCCAATACATAACCCCACCAACCATCGGCCCCAAACAATCCACTCAGCAACTGACTCAAGACTCGAATTGGCTCAGTTATTTCTTCTCCTATCATTCCCCTCAATAAACTATCACTTTCACTCCCAAAAAAAGACTCACCGAAAACCTTTAAGTAAAAAAAATCATGACTCAAGTCAAACACCAAAAAACTCAAATTAGGCAACACAAATCCTATCAACTTTGCCACCAATATTTTTGCCTTACTTTTTTTTATACCAAACCAAATAACCCCTGTTCCTACCAACCCCACGCTAGCAGCCACATAATGCAGTTGAAACACCAACCCCAAAATCACTCCTGCGATCAGCCCAAGCCACCATTTTTTCTTATTAACTACAGCCTCAGTTATCAACAAATAAACAACCCCAAAAAATCCACTAGTATTTGGATTCCAAGGCCACCTTACATACTCAACCACCAAAGGGCTTAATCCATACAACCAAGCCACGCTCAAAGCCACTTCTCTTTTTTTTAAATATGTATACCAATATACCAACCCAATGCTCACCACACCCAATCCAGCTGTAAATATTGCCGGTCCTACCGGATCAAAATTTGCCAAAACCAACCAGGGCAACATCAAATAATAGTGAAACACCCCATAAAAATCCTTTTTCCCATCCAACTCATTGTATGGGCCAAACAAAGTTAAATCTTTCTCCACCCAGATGTTTCGTATAGCCCTCATATCTCTGGCCTCATCCCAAATAAACCTCATCTTCCACTCCAGGTTATAAAACCTCAAAAAAGTACCCAGCATCACTATTAGTAACAAACCTAACCACTCTTTTTTATCAATCTTAATTTTTCTCAAAAACTTGATCATCCACTAACCTTAATATTTCTACAATGTTAGAATTAAGCAAAGTTAAACAAACATAGTTTATTAGTTGCATATACACTATACTTCATACTTTATACTCAATACATTGTTATGAAACTATCTGTTGTAATTCCCACTCTTAACGAACAAACTTTTCTCCCAGGTTGTCTCAAGTCTGTAGGTTTTGCCGATGAAATAATCATCATCGACTCTGGATCCACCGACAACACCAAAAAAATTGCCCAAAAAGCTGGAGCCAAATTCATTCCACAACCATGGAAAGGCTTTTCACACGCCCACAACATTGGGGCTCAAAAGGCTACTGGAGATTGGATATTTTTTATTGATGCTGATGAGCGTATTATTCCACAGTCACGAGACCAGATTATAAAAACTCTAGAAAACCCTCAGGCCGACGCCTACCAGGTTCCCAGAAAAAACTTCATTATGGGCAAGCCATTAAAACACGGAGGTTGGTATCCAGACCATGTCACTCGTCTAATCAAAAAAGACAAACTCGACAAATGGGTAGGTGAGTTGCATGAATATCCTCAAATCAAAGGTGAAACCGGCAAACTTTCCGCCGATCTCTATCATTTATCCCACCGTGGCATCGACTGGATGCTTAACAAGACAATCAAATACACCAAAATCTATGCCCAAATTCTTTACAAAAACAACCACCCACCAGTAAAAGTTAAAAATTTCTTTGGTGCCATGGCCAGGGAATTTTATTATCGAGCCATCAAAACATCGGGTTACAAAGATGGCTTTCTGGGGTGGTTGGAAATACTTTACCAAACTTTCAACGCCTTTCTGATCCAAGTCTGGCTCTGGGAAATGCAACAACAACAAACCATGGATCAAACTTATCAACAATTAGATGAACAACTTTCAAATGAGCTTTAAGCAATACGTCCCCGATACAAGTGAGGATTGGGACACCTATTGGAGTCAAACCTCCATCCAAAAAGAACTTGACCTCATTAAATCCGATGGTCTCGGCCCCATCTTTAAAAAATATCTCAAAAAAAACGGCATTAATATCGAGGCCGGCTGTGGCTTAGGCAAATGGGTCATCGGCCTTCAGCAAAAAGGTTACAATATTATTGGTCTAGACACCTATGTCAAAGGGCTCCAAACACTCAAAAAACACGATAAAAAACTCCTTTTGCAAGCAGCCGATGTGGCTAAGCTTTCACTCAAAGACAACTCCATCGATGCCTACATTTCCCTTGGTGTTGTCGAACACTTTGAACAAGGCCCTCAAAAAGCTCTCAGCGAAGCTTACCGTGTGACCAAAAAAGGTGGGGTTGCCCTTATCGAAGTCCCCTACGATTCGCCTCTACGCCAAATCACTAGAACTTTGTACCAACTCAAAGTCCTAATCAAATCACCTCTTCGCATCTTAGTTGAAACTTTTGGGTTGAGGAAACCAAGACCAAAAATCAAAAAAAAGTTTTATGAATACAGATATACTAAAGCTGAACTAGAATCTTTTGTAAAAAAAGCCGGCTTCAAACTCATAGAAACTCTACCCAAAGACGATAACAACCAAAACCGAAGCATTATGCTCTGGTCCGACTACACTTGGATGCGCCACCCTGATGGCACACTCTTCAAATTAAACCCTACCGGCTCCACCATCAAAAAAATCTTAAACACCATCTCACCCTTCACTTATTCAGGCTTAATAG
>CBDUQH010000026.1:0-12387 GCA_965369335.1 uncultured bacterium | reverse complement strand
GGATTGGGGAATGGAGGTGGGGAAAGGAGAAAGTTGGCTGGTTTTTGGAGTTGCTTGTTGAGTGTTGATTTTGTTTGTTTTGAGTTTAGATTTGGTAACGCTGGGTTTAACAACTTTTTTTGGGTTGTTTTGTGATGATTTTTTTCTGGTGAACTTGAGTGGCTTTTTGGGCATGTGAGTATTGTATCAGGTTGTTGAGAAGTACGGGAAGATCAAAGGCACAAAAGCTCAAAAGCTGTTTGAATTGGTTGGTGTTTTGGCATAAACTTGGGTCTATGTCTATTCTAAAAGATTATCAATCCTCGGAGTGGTTTGGGTATTTAGAGCATTCGATGCAAGATTTGGTAAGTATTTCTTTCGATTTGTTGGAAGGGGAGGAGGTCCGCCTTCGTCAGGACTCTGGCGAGCCGAGGCATGATTATAGTTTTGTAGTGTTTCCGATGGCAAAAGCGTATGAGGGGTTTTTGAAGAAGTTTTTTTATGAAGTGGGGTTGATTGACAGAAAGATGTTTGAAGGCAGGTATTTTAGGATTGGAAAAAGTTTGAATCCAGATTTGCCTATAAAATATAGAAGAAGAGATTGGGTGTACGAGAGGTTAGATAAAAAGTGTACCGATCATGGGAGACCAGACCTGACTGAGATGATGTGGATGGAGTGGAAGCAGAGTAGGAATCTGTTGTTTCACTATTTTCCTAAGCATAAAAACTTTATTGATATAGATGAAGCAAGAGTGAGAGTAGAGTCGGTGGCTGGGGTGATGGAGCAGGCGGTGGGGTGCGGGATAATTGAAGTGAACAGTGAACAGTGAACAGTGAACAGTGAACAGTGAACAGTGAACAGTGGCGGTGCCTATTTTTGGTTTTGTTTCTTTTGGATGATTTCGAGGATTGAATCTACAACTTGTTGCTGGTTGATGTCGGAAGTGTCGATTTTGATGATGTCGTCTTTGTAGATGTCACTTCTGTAAATGCCGTAGATTTTTTCGTATCTTTCCCAGTCTCTTAAGTGGCGATCGATGGTTTCGGTGGTTGTTTGTCTGACTAAATCTAGATATGTTTCGTTGTCTTGGTCCATTTGAGGCAGTTCGCCATTTAAAATTTTTCTTTTGATAACCCTGTGAGAAGATATCTCTGGTGGGCATGTTAGGAGAAATTTGTAAATTGAGTGTTTGGGGTGGAAGTTGGGGACTAGACCGGTTTGATCTAAGAGAACACCTACTTTGGCTTCGACGACTACGCCAGGGTTTTTAAGAGCTTCTAGTGATTGGGTGTCGATGATTTTGTCCCAAATTTCTGGAGTACCAACTTTTTTTAGTTGGCCTTGGAACTGATGAAGGATTAATTCGTTAAAATCTGATTCTTGGAAAGGGTTGGCGTCTAGATTGAGTTTGTTGTCAGCGACTTGTTTTTCAAACTCTGGCCAAGTGAGGTTCTTTTTTTCGATGTTCCAGTTGTGGGCAAATTTACGGAATAAAAAGCCGGCGTAGACGCGAGTGAAGTTGAGATTTTGAGCGATGAGTGAGGCGGTTGTAGATTGGCCTGCTCCAGGCCATTCTCCGGTAATGACGATCGAGAAATGTTTGTCCATGGAAGGATTATACTGTAGAAAGTGGTGATTTTATAGGTTGAGGCAGATGTGTTTGATTTCTGACCTCGGTATCTCTATTATTTAATTATTGGTAGAAAATCTGATTTCTGGTTAGGAAATTAGAAGTTTAAGGAGTTCCCATGAAAATGGGGTTAAGCGATAAGTTTTTTGCTTGGAGGCATAAAGGTGAGATAAATCAAATGCGCCAAGTGATGTGGGTTTATACTCTGGTTTTTTTGGTGTGGGCTATTTATAGGCAGCTGTTTTTTCTACCGACTTGGTTTGAAGAAGTGTTTTTGAAGGCAATTGTATTTGGACTGCCGGTATTTTGGGTGGTGTTAAAAAGAGAGAAGAAGAATTTGGAGAGTTTAGGGATGGTGACAAAAGGGTTGTTGATATCGATTTATTTGGGATTGCTTTTGGGATTGTGGATGGCTGTATTGGGAAATATTGTGGCATTTTTTAGAGAAGGTGGAGTGGTGTTTAATCAAGATTTGGGAGTAAAAGAGTTTGGAGATTTGATGCTGCTTGGTTTGGTGACAGCTTTTTGGGAGGAACTTTTGTTTATGGGTTATATGTTGCCAAGAGTGGTGAAAAATTTGGGAGGAGATGAGTTGGTGGGTGTGGGCTTTGTGGCGGTTTTGTTTGCACTGATTCATGTTCCTATACAGATATCTGAAGGTGTGGAACTGGCTCAGATATTTTTGAGGTTTATTTTGTTGTTTAGTTTGGGGTTTGGAAATGGAGTGTTGTATTTGCGGTTTAAAAATTTGGCGGCGCCAATTTTTGCTCATTTGGCGTGGGGAAGTGTGATTTATTTATTTGGCTAAATATAGCTTGAGTGTGTAGTAGACTTAAGTTGTTTTTTTGGTGATTTATGTCTCTTTTTTGCCGATTTAGATTGATGTTCGGTAAAGTTTTGCGTTGACAGTCGAGTGGGTTTGGGATAAAAGTTAAGATAATGAAAAGATTTGTGTTTTCCTTGTTGGCCATAGTAATAGGTTTTTTTATTGTCGCTTTCTCTGCATTGAGTGTGGGTAGAAGCCAAGTTGGGGCAAGTGAGGAGTTGGCGGCTAGTGACAGTGGTGAGTTGGTGGGATCAGAAGTGGGTACAAGTGAGGCGAATATGGGTGAGGACTATTATTTACCGTATCCTGGAATTTTACCTGATCATTCGTTGTATTTTTTAAAGATGATTCGGGATAGATTTAGGTTGGTGGTGACTCGTGACCAAGCGGCTAAATTCGATTTGTTGGTGTTGTATGCTGACAAGAGAATAGGGGCGGCTGAAGTGTTGGTGAAGGGTGGTAAAGATAACTTGGGAGTGACGACGGCGATTAAGGCTGAGAGGTATTTGTTTGATGCTGCTGAGGCTTCTGAAGGTTTGGAGGAAGAGAGTTTGAATAGGTTGAAAAAGAGTGTGGCTAAGCACAAATCTATTTTGGATGAGATGGTTGATAATTTAGAGACAGATCAACGAGATAGGTTGGAAGAGGCTTTGGAGTCAAATAAGATGGTGGTAGAGGATTTAGGGGTTGAGTATGTAAGTGAAGAAGAAGTTTTTGGAGGAGTTGAGGTAGTTGACCCAAGCTTACTAGATGTGGGACTTTGAGGTTGGACAACGGTTGACATTGGTTTTTGGAAAGCGTAAGTTAGAAACACTTTTAACAATCTAACTGATAGTGGTGGAATCCAGCGAAAATCTGGAACTGTGCCGCAACTGTAAATTAAGTGACTAGTGATCAGTAACTAGTGCTTAGTAAGTCAGATACATGACTATCAGCTTTATTATCCCGAGCAGGAATTTGTTGGTGGTTAGTGCTAAGTGCACAGCGACTAGTAAAAGAACACCTTCCTCTCGAGGAGGGTTTTTTAATGAGGAAAATTTGGAACTGGTTGGTAGTGTTGTTGATAATGGTGGCGTTGGTTGGGTGTAGACAAGAGGTTGTCTCTGATCAAAGTGATCCTAATGGAGTTGGTGAAGAATCGAGTCGGGTTGAGGTGAGTCTAGAAGTTGATGGCCAAGTGTATGAAACGGAAATCGAAGTGGGGATCAGTGTGTTGGAGTTGTTGGAGCTAGTGAGTAGGGAAAATGGGGTTGAAGTGAGAATGAAAGAGTATAGTTTTGGATCTTTGGTGGAGGCAATTGGTGAGAAAGAGAATAATGATGAAAGAACGTGGATTTATTATGTGGATGGAGTGGCAGGTGATGTAGGAGCGGGAGAGAAGATTTTGGCTGGGGGAGAGAGAGTTGAATGGAGGTATGAAGATGTGGAATGAAGAGAGGTTTACTTCTACAAGTAAAACAGATTCATCATATTGTTTTCAGGGACACTCACCCGAAGAGCCAATGACTTTAAGGTTGACTTTTGGTTCGTTATGCAAATTTGTAACTGGAGCTAAAGAGTTTTTTGAAGGCGGTGTTGTTACAAATTTGAATCCCTTCAAACAATATGATGGTAAGGTGTGTGTGGTTGGAAATGTTAAGGTTGCAAATTTGAATCCATTCAAACAACGGGACATAAAAAATGTGATGGAATCTGGTGGCGTCGCAAATTTGAATGCCTTTAGACAACTTGATTGGGATAATGGCAAGTTTTTGTTGGTAGGAGTGGTGGCTTTGTTAGCGGTGGCAGAGAGAGTGTGGTTTGATTTGGGGGCGAATGTGGAGCTGGTGACTAGTGTGAGTATTTTGTCGGGAATGTATTTGAGGGGAAGTTATAAGTTTTTGGTTCCCCTGGGAGTGATGTATGTAAGTGATTTGGTGCTGGGAATGGGAATGATTAGTTTGTTTACATGGAGTGGTTTTGTAGTGATGGTTTATTTGTCAAGCTTGTTAAGAAGAATTGAGAGTTTATTTTGGAGAGGATTGGGGTCGGGAGTGTTGGGGAATTTGGTGTTTTTTGGATGGACTAATTTTGGAGTGTGGTTAACGGAGAAATATGGGATGTATACCAATGACTTGAGTGGTTTAATGATGAGTTATTGGAGAGGTTTGCCGTTTTTGAGGCTACAGTTGGTGAGTACTTTGTTGTTTTTGCCGGTGTTGATTTTGTTGGTGGAGGAAGTGTTGGCTCTAGTGAAGATGAGGAGGTTAAATGAGTTGTTGTGAGAGAGGTAGTGTGTTTGAGAATCCAAAAATAGGGGAACTTAGAACAAAAAATGAATACTTTGATGTGCGAGTGGTTTATAACAGACGATTGGTTTATGGAGAGAATGTGGGTGAGTTTGGGCAAGAGTTGGTAAGTGACTTTTTTTCGAGTGTGGCCGAAGATGTGTTGAGGAGTGGGCCGGTGGAGTTGGGGTTTTTTGAAGATGAGTCTAGATTTGACGGGGTAAAGCTGACTCATCCAGATTATCCCAGTGGGGATGATTTGGTGGAGATTACTTTGAATGGAGCTAAGAAAAGGAGGGAAGCTGGTGAGGATTGGTCGAGACAATATTTTGAGTTGTTGGCGGCGAGAGATTTGAGGCGGAAATGGAAAGATTGTGATGAGGGATCGATGTTTGTGTGGTTGTACCCAGGAGATGAGAGTGGAGAGAGTGGGTATTTGCCAACGAGTATTGCTTATGTTTATGAAGTGTTTGGTAAACCTGGTGGTGAAAGGAGAGTTGAAGGTAGATTCTATAAACATGGGTTAAATCTTGAGGGGAATGGAGAGTTGTGGAGAGGGTTGTCTGGATTAGATGTGGATTTGGGTGTGGGGGAGTTGATTAGTAGATCAGTGGACGTGAGTGAGTTGAGAAATGTAGATAGTTATGAAGATGTGTTTAGGATGATTGATAAGTTGAGTGAGGATCCAACTTGGGTGAGTGAGGGTGTTGTGGGGAGTGAAGGTGAGCTATCAGAAGAAGTGTTTGAGGTTTATAAACCTCAGGTGAAAGAGGCGGGAGAGTTTTTGACGATGGCGTTTGAGATGGTGTATGAGCGGTCTGGAAATGATTTGACACAGAGTGATGTGGATGATTTGGAGGTGGCGTATAGCTTTGCTAGGAGAGTGGTGAAGTCTTTTTATGAAGGTAAAGAGGTGGTGAGTGCGGAGCAAGTGTATGAGGACTTTTTGACTAGGCAAAGATATGCGAAGGTGAGGCCTATTGGTGGTGAATATGATGAAGGATGGGTATGGCAGGCTAGAGCGTTTGAGGAGCAGATGAGGCAAAGGTATGGTGATTTGGTGAGTGCGAGAGTGGGAGGGTTTGATTGTCCTGAGGGGGTGTTGGAAGGGTTGGGTTTGAATGTCGGGTTTGGAGGGTTGTCTAGTTTTGGAACCATGGGTTACTACGACTGGGGTGGTTATGATTTTGACTATGATGTGATTAGTCAAATAACTAAGAGCTCTAAAAAAGATGAGATGAAGTGTGTAGTGTGTCCAAATCCATCGTGTAAAAAAACTGTGGATGCGATTGTGAGTTCGACTCATATTGAGTGTCCTAAGTGTCATTTGAAGGTGAGAAAGAAATCAGCGGCTTAAAGATTGGCTCATTTAAAAAGTAAAAAGTGTGTAATTGAATACTAAGTTTTTGTTTGGGAGCGAGATCGGGTACTAAATTGGGGCATTAAAAGTAGCAAAAATTGCAAGAATTTGTTCGGGTTTTGTTTCCCTCAAGTTATTAAAAGCAATTTGGCTGATGATGTGCTTTGATCTATTGGGATTGATTGACACAACACTAGTAACAGTGTTTAGTTATAACTCACGACACTAAACTTAGTGTTTTATTAAAAACTTAAAACTTTAGAGGGCTTTGTTGAGCCCCTCTACAACTGCCACCCGCTACTAACAAAGTGGTGAAAGAGTGAATATGAGATGTCCGTATTGTGGAGTCTTAGATGTAGGAGTGTTGGAATCAAGGCTAGCTGAAGATGACACTACAGTGCGTCGAAGACGAGAATGTAATCGATGCCACAAACGGTTTACCACTTACGAGAGGGTAGAGGGAGTAGATTTGGTGGTTGTAAAAAAAGATGGCAGAAGGGAGCCATTTGATCGGGATAAGTTGAAAAGAGGGTTGATTAAGGCAACTTGGAAAAGGTCAGTTTCTATGGCCGATATTGAAAAGTTAATAGATGATGTGGAGCGCAAGCTAAAGATGCGCAAATCGACTGACTTTCGGGGCAGGGAGGTTGGTAGATTGGTGCTAAATCGGTTAAAAAAACTTGATTTGGCCAGTTATATGGCTTTTGCCAGTGTTTACTACAATTTTCAAGATTTGGCAGATTATCGCCAAGCATTGGAAGACGCAGAAGCTGAGTTGTCTGATGAAGACGATTCAAATGAATAGAAAATTATAATTAGGAGACCCTATGGCAGCAGATATGCGACCTCAACTTTTATCTCAAAGTGCTACCACAAAACGACGTGGTCGCCCCAAAAAGACCAATGGAGTGAAGACAAATGGGGTGAATGGCAATGGAAATTTGAAAGTGGCGAGAAAGGTAATTAGAGCTGATGAAGCAGTAACTCGTGAAGCTGGTTGGGATGTGAAGAAGATGAAAAAAAGGATGAGGTTTGTGGAGAGAAAGTTGATGCCTGGGTTGGGAGAGGCTGTGGCTAAAAGAACAATCTTGAGAGGAGATGAGGTTTGGAAAGATGTGGCTAAAAGAGTGGCTGAGGGTAATACCCGATTGTTGAATAAGTTGGATGCCAAAAAATATGCCAAACATCGAAGAGAAGAGAATAATTTGCTTCGAAAGTATATTTCTACAGGTGCAATGTTGATGAGTGGGAGGCATTTGCAACATGGTGACAAAACTCAGCCTGAGAGAAATATGGAGGTGTTTACTAACTGTTCGACGGCATCTGCTTCTTATGTGCTGTTTTATCTGCTTTTGAATGGATCAGGTGTGGGAAGGGCTTATGACGATGATATGTGTATTGTGAATTGGGACAATATGCCGATTATTAGGTGTGTGTTGGATCAAGATCATCCTGATTTTGTTTGGGGTGAAGATGAATCAACTCGTGAAGCAAGGCACAAATATGACAAAGTGTTTTGGTTTGAAGTGCCTGATTCTAGAGAAGGTTGGGCTCAAGCGATTGAAAAGATTGAGGTGATGGCTTATGAAAAAAAATATAAAGATGATGTGTTGGTGTTGGACTTTAGTAAGGTTAGAGGTAAAGGCTCTCCGATTGGAGGAATGCAAGATAGGCCTGCAAGTGGTCCAAAGCCATTGATGCACGCTATTGATAAAGTGGCGACGGTGAAAAATGCTGGGATGAGTGTGTGGAAACAGACGATGTATGTGGATCATTATTTGGCAGAGTGTGTGTTGGTGGGGGGAGCTAGAAGAGCAGCTAGGATCGCCACTAAAAGTTGGACTGATTCTGAAATCTTTGACTTTATAAATATAAAGATGGGTGGGTTTTTGTGGAGTGCTAACAATAGTGTGGCTGTGGATGATAAGTTTTGGCAGCAAAAAACCAAACATTCACAAAAAGTTTTAGATATGGTGCTGCATGCGAGTTATCATCATGATACTGGAGAGCCTGGGTTTATTAACCAACATAGATTGGTTCAAAATGATGAGAAGTATGATGGGTACTTGGATGGTGAGTATGCCGAGAGTGTGAAGTATAAACCAGGAAAAAAGACCAAAAAAATGTTGGCTCATTTAGCCAAAGTGGCATCGAGTAAGTTGTACACACAAATTCCTAATCCTTGTGGAGAGATTACACTAAACATGTTGGGAGGATATTGTGTGATTGGGGATGTGGTGCCTTATTTTGCTCCAAACGTGGAAGCTGCAGAGGAGTCATTTAGGTTGATGACTCGGGCTTTGATTCGGGTGAATACAATGGACTCACTTTATAACAAAGAAGTGAAGAGGACAAACAGGATTGGGGTGGGGATGACTGGAATCCATGAGTTTGCTTGGAATGCGTTTGGGTATGGGTTCCGGGATTTGATTGATGAGAAGAAATCAAAAGATTTTTGGTTGACTTTGAGTCGATTCAAAAGGGCAGTGGAAGAAGAAGCAAAGAGTTATAGTGAGTATTTGGGAGTGGGGGTGCCTCATACAAATACGACTATTAAGCCTGCTGGAACGACATCGAAGTTGTTTGGGCTTTCTGAAGGGGCACATTTGCCTGCGATGAGAGAGTATCTTCGCTGGGTGCAGTTTAGGAATGATGATCCTTTGGTGAAGACTTACAAACGTCGAAAGTATCCAGTGAAAGAGTTAAAAACTTATGAAGGGACTACGGTGATAGGTTTTCCAACTCAACCTGAGATTTGTAAGTTGGGGATGAATGGTGAGTTGGTGACGGCTGCTGAAGCGACTCCAGAAGAACAATACAAATGGCTGATGCTACTTGAGAAGTATTGGATTGTGGGAGTTGATGCTGATGGAGTGCCTTTGGCTGAGGATACGGGAAATCAGGTGTCTTATACGCTTAAGTATAAAAAGGATAAAGTGAGTTATAAGAAGTACAAAGCGATGATTGCTAAGTATCAGTCTCAGGTGAAGTGTTGTAGTGTGATGCCTCAACAAGATGCGACGGCTTATGAGTATCAACCTGAAGAGCCGGTGCCGATTGCCAAGTTTATGCAAGTGATTCGAGAGATTGAAGAGGATGATGGGATTAAAGAGGACATTGACTTGGAGCAGTTGAAGTGTGACAGTGGGGCGTGTCCGATTTAAGCCGAAGCTACAAGTGACAAGCAACAAGTAACAAGAAAACTCCACTTCGAAGTGGAGTTTTCGCAAAAAAAGAGAGGAGAATTGTTTTTGAGTTAGAAGAGTTTTAGTTTTGAGTCGTTTTGGGGTGGAGAGAGCTGCCCCAGTTTTTTGTCATCCTGAACGGAGTGAAGGATCTAGCGAGTGTGCGAGCGATAAAGCGCTCTAGATCTACTGTTCAATTGGAGATTTAATATGGACAGTACACAGCTTCTCAGCCTAAGGCTGATCAGGATGACAAGGAGTTTGGGAGTGAATAGTTTTGTGGTAGTATGGGTGAATATGAAGGTAGTTTTGTTTGATTTGGATCATACACTGATGCATTCGCCACCTGGAGCAAATGCCAGGTCTTCGAGGGTGATGTTTAAGGAGTGTTTTGGGATTGATACAACAGAGGATGCAGTGGAGAAAGTAGGGATGACAGAGTGGGGATTGATTGAGAAAGTACTATCTGAAAAAGCAATGGTGTCGGTGGAGCAAGAAGATGGGAGGATGAAAATTCAGGATAGGGTTTATCAGGTTTGGGCCAATGCTTTGGAAGAGGAGTGCAAGGGTAAGGTGGCAACACTTTTGGATGGAATGTGGGAATTGGTGAATGAGTTGGCAAATATTAAAGATGTGCAGTTGGGGATATTGAGTGGAAATTCTTATTGGAGGTCTGAAGTGAAGTTGAGATCGGTGGGAATGGATGAGTATTTTAGAGAAAGGACGGGGAAGTTGGTGGGGGCTTTTGGGAATGAGGCTAGGACACGGAAGGGTTTGGTGGCGTTTGCTAAGGATAGATTGATATTTTTGGATGATAAGTTGATGATTATTGATGATTCGTTGATAGGGGCACAGATGTGTAAAGAAGAAGGGGTGAGGAGTGTGTTGGTGGCGACGGGGAGTGCAAGTCGCGAAGAGTTGGCTGAGTATAGCCCGTTTGTGTTTGATGATTTGGGAGATGAAAGATGGAGAGAAGTGGTGGGGTTGGTTGAAGGGATGTAGGATTGAAGGCACAAAGGCACAAAGGCACAAAGGCACAAAGGCACAAAACAGTAGGTATAGGAAGTACAGAAGGTATGGGAAGTATGGTGTGGGAAGGGGAAAAAGCTGAGAAGTGTAGAGGCGTAGATGCTTGAAAGTGCAAAAAAAGTCACCAACTCTACTAGATCAGCCATCGCTGGCATAAAAGCCAGCAAAGAGCAAGCAAAGTGATGGATTATAAGCCCACCAAAACGAGCTCGGCACGGTCTCGATAACCGCTGCGCAAAGAGGCTTGCCATAAAAAATATGGCTGATCTAGTAAAAGTGATGACTAAATGTGCTTATATTAATATGGCAGGTTTTTTGGATGATGTCAATAGAATTGGAAAAGGGATCGGTATAGAGTATAAAGTATAGAAGCTTTGAAGAGATAAGAGATAAGAAAAGGAAATCTATGAAATTTAGATTGACTGTGAGTGGGTTGATCAAGAACAAAGAAGGCAAATATCTGATTTGCAAGATGCCTGAAGATAGGGGTGTTTATCCGGGCCAGTGGGCGATACCAGGTGGGGGGTTGGATGAAGGGGAAAAGATGGAGGAAGCGTTGAAAAGAGAAATAAGGGAAGAAGTGGGATTGGAAGTTGAGAAAATAAAAGAGTTGAGATTTCAAGATGATGTGAGGATTAAGATTAAGCCAGGTAAGAAGCCAGAGAAACTATATATGATTCATTTGGTGTTTGTGTGTGCGGCTGTGAGTAAAGAGGTGAAGATGAATGAGGAATTTGAAGGTTACGCATGGGTGAGTTTGGATGAGGGGTTGGAGTATGATTTGAATGAGCCGACAAGGATTACTTTAGAGTTAATGAGGAAAAACAATGGGTGACTCTGTTGATGATCAGTTTGTGAAATATCCGACTGGGAAAATAGGTAAAGGAAAATTTTGTGATACTTGTGCTAAGTTTAATTCGAGACAAGTTTGTAGTCATGCGATGCTGATTAGAGAAGGAAAGATTTTGATGATAAAAAGAGCTAAGGATCCGATGAATGGATATTGGGCAATTCCGGCGGGTTATTTGGATTGGGATGAGACCGCTGAAGAGTGTGCTGTGAGAGAGTTGGGAGAAGAAGCTGGTTTGGTTGGGAAGAATCCAAAGTTGTTTGGGGTGTATTCGGATCCAGAAAGAGATGAAGATGGGAGGCAGAATTTGGGAGTAGTTTATTTGGTGGAGATGGAAGGGGAGACAGAATTGTCTACTCCAGATGAAGTGGAGGAAGTGAAATGGTTTGGTTTGGATGAGCTGCCTGAAAAGATTGCTTTTGATCATCGAAGGATGATTGAAGATTATAAAAATAATGTTTAGTGAATAAGAGGGAAGATGGATGATTTGGTGAAGAAGACTTTGGAAGTGAATGGTGAGTTTAAGAAACGAGGAAATGAGTATGATAAAAAGAGTCGAGTTTTGGATATGGTTGAAGAATTGGGTGAGTTGTCGCAAGCGGTGCAGATAGTGGAGGGGTACAAAAAAACTAACGATCCAGCCAAAGCGAGGAGTATTGATGATGTGGCGGATGGGTTGTGTGATTTGTTGTATGAGATGGTGTTGTTGGCAAATGACTATGAGTTGGATTTGGGTAAAGAGTATGAGGAGATGCTGAATCGTTTGAAAAAAAGGTTGGAGAGTGGAGAGTTTGATTAGAAAGTGAAGATGTTTGGGGTTAATTTGGGTTTGAAGGTTTGTTGAGGTAAAATATCCCTAGAATTATTTTGAGGGGACTATATGACAGATAACAATAATGATGCCAATACTACGATAAAAGATATTCGTGATGCTGTGGCGAAGTTTCGAGATAAAAGAGGGTGGGTGGATGAAGATCCAAAAGATGTAGCTTTGTCTTTGGTGTTGGAGGCGGCAGAACTGCTTGAGCATTTTCAGTGGAAAAGCGGAGAAGAAGTGGCTAATGAAGCTAGATTGTATGGACCGATTTGTGATGAGTTGAGTGATGTGCTTTGGTGGTTGTTGGTTTTGGCTGAGAGGTTGGATATCGATGTGGCCAGAGCGTTTAAACAAAAAATGGATAAAAATAGTAAGAAATATCCTGAAAAATCTTTTTCCGAAGACATGACTAGTGAAGACAAAATGAGGGAAATGTATAGGAT
>CBDUQH010000025.1:0-12481 GCA_965369335.1 uncultured bacterium | reverse complement strand
CAAATAAAGAGCGATAAAAAGACAAAACTGTTCAAATCAAACATCACACTCAAAACCCATGAAAACAAAGCACACTCTTCATGAAAAACACCCCTGCCAAACCCGAATCAAAAATCCTCCAAATATACCAAATGTTCCACCCCAACTTGCAGCAACATTTGTCTGACAAACATTCAATAACATCTTCATCAACAAAGTTTTTAAGCAACATTCAAAAACACACTTACAACGTGGTTTCAAGACAACATTTGTCTGTCCCTACAGTCATCGTTCAAAGGCAACAACAAGAATTTAGTCAAGATAAAAGTTGAATGAAACCAACTAAAATGCACCAAGTTTGTCCGACGCGCCAAGTCTAACTTGGCAGGAGTCCTTGCGTGCATAACTTGAATGAAACTTTGTCCTGATTAAATTCTTCCTTGTTGCCCACTTTGCTACTTTGGTGCCAAAGTAGTTAAAAACTTAGACAACATTTGACTTTAAAGTCCTCAAAGTCCCGGATGAACGTCCCTGAAAACAACATGGCACACCATTCACAAGATATTCAAACTCTCAGTCCAACCCTCCAACACATGTCCTATAGTATTGACATTTGACCGATTTAGGATTATAATACCAGGCATAAAAACAAATTTAACATGTGTTTCAAATTTTGACATATTTTGTTTTTCAGGCTTATTTCTTGACTACCAAGATCCCAAGCCTTGCTCTTTAAAAAAGAAGGATATTAATTCTCCTTTAGTTTTGAATGGTAGAGTGCGTGTTTACACAAGCCCCAACCTAGCACCCACCCTACCATTCAAAACGGGTCATTCTGACCTCAAAAAAACAAGGAGATTCAAAATCATGTCAACGTTCAATTCAAAATGTGATCAATGTGATCACGTCGGTGTTACCCACAAAGTTCGTGAAGTGGAGGGCGACAGCCAACTTTGCACCAACTGCAAAAACACCCAGCAACAAGAGGTGAAAGCAAAACTAGCAGCAGGTGCAGAATCAACTTGCCGTGTATGTGCAAAACCTCTCCCCCACGGCTTGGACTACATAACTGGGTGTTATGTGCTTGGCAAAATCGGGGTCTGTTATGGTTGTTTCGGGCAACGAGTCAACAAACTCACCAGCTTGGCTGAAACAACTTCACCCGCAACACTCCTCGTTCCTTTAGCTCGACGGCGAGTCACAGGCGAAGACCCACTAGACTTTGATCCCCGCCATCCAACAAAAAATGCAGAGATGGACTTGGCAATGGATGTGTTAACACAAAACCAAATTGTCAAAATCGAAGATTGGGAACGCGCCGCCAATAACAGAAGAAGTGGCAATTACCACTGGGATCGAGATCTACCACAACAGCCTATTCCCTTTAAAGATCTTGCAAGCTGGGAACAGTTTGCCATGGTCATCAAAGCCTATCCTCACGATAACCCTTGGGAAATGATCGAGGAGCTACTTAAGGAGGAAGATTAAGATGACCACCCTCCAACAGTTGTTGACCCAACGCGCCGAACTTCTTGAGGAACTAAACCTCCTCAACCAAGCCATCGAAGCATTTGCCGATGCTTCACCAGTAGAAATTCGCACACACCGCAAGATCAAAAACACGCCTTATGTTGTTGTAGGAACTTACAACTCAGGGGGGTGTCTAGTGATCTTTAGTGACCAAGAACTGACCACATTTGCTAGCGAGCACTCCTCACATGGATATGTCTCAAAAGCAGCCTGGACACAGTTCCAACTAGACCACTCCGACCTAGTAGGTCATCTGGTTTGGTCTATCTAACAAGTGCCACACTTCTCCTCCCTTAACTGGGCAAATCAAATAAGGAGTTAATTGGATCAGCTTGTATCACTGTCGCTTATACGGGGATACAAGACGAAAATAGCGCAGAATCAAAAGATTCGGGCGGGGCACAGCAACGGCCATCGTGTGCAATAAGCTGGAGTTTCAAGAATAAGTGAATAAGTCTTGACTCAAGAGTAAAAGCCAAGGGGGCTGGACTCCTTGTTAAAATTCACCTGGTTGGAAAGCAGAAACCTACCAGCTTCTTAGCTAGGGCGTGCTAAGAAAAAACCAAACCTCTGAACACTAACACATAATGTCTTCAGACTCAGGTGCGGTGATAAAGACTGCTAACTAAAATAATATCCTTCTTTAAGATCCCCCCCCCACCCTTGGAAACTACTTAGTTTTATTTCCTTTTCCAAGAGTGGGGTTTATTTATGCCAAAAGACCAACACACACCCGCAACAAAGTTTTTAGGCAACAAAAAAATTTTTTCTCAAGAAAAATCGAGTGTAACATTTTCTTCACCAACCTAGTTTATAAGCAACATTTGTTTCTGACTAATCTAGTAAAACTTTGCCCTATGCCTGCAAATGGCTCGGGCAGGGGGACCCCCAAGAAGGGGCCCCTTGTGGGTATTCTTGGGGGAATGCCCGAGACATCAACCTTAACACTAATTCTTTAATTATCCAGCCAAAAATATCCCTTGGCATGTTGTTTGAAGGGAACCAAATTCGCAACAAAAAATACCCTCAATAACACCAATGTAACAGTTGCGAATTTGATTAGTGAATCCACCACTGAATTTAAAGACATTAATGTCCTGGATGAACGTCCCTGAAAACAACATGGCATAAAGTTCACTAGATATTTAAACACTCCCCTCAACAACATGATTTCAAGGCAACATTTGCCTGACACAACTCAGCTCTACATCACACCTTAGTCACAGTCAGGCAAATCATTAGTGAGCCAATCCCAAACTAGAAGCTAAAAAACCTCTTTTACGAACGGCCTAAAAATCATGTTGCGAAAATAATTCAATGGGTTACAAATCGACTCATATCTCACACTTACAATTTTCTCAGTAACTCTCCTTGCACTTTTCACAACAACCTGTCATATTTAAATATAGACATCCAACCTTAGACATACCAGAGTAATGTCCAACCTTAAAAAAACTCCGCACCAATTCCTCAAACCAAACAACACCAATTATTTAAAGCAAACACAATGGCTACTGCCCCAAAATCAAAGGCCACCAAAACCAAAAAGCTAACTATCTCACAAGCAGCCCAACGGCTCAAAGTATCCACCAAAACACTGCGTCGTTGGGAATCCCGTGGCATCATCAAACCACACCGCGACAAAAACAACACTCGCTACTATTTCCAATCGCAACTCTCCCCGCTCAAAAACAGAAAGAACAAACCACTCCCTTCCAAGTCGTCAACCAAAGATGACAAACACTCACAATCCCAAACCTCAAACTTACTAACAGTCACCCAAGCCGCGGATTTCCTAAAAGTCTCTCCCAAAACAATCCGTCGCTGGGACAACGCCGGAGCTATCAAATCGGTTAGGAAAAACAACAACTATCGTTATTTTAGTGTACAAGAATTGGAAAAATTCAACAAAAGCCGAAATGAAGCTAAATCAACGCCTTTAACTCAAGTGGCATCTAACCAGCCCACAGACATCCTACCCCCAAACCCCACCAACTCAACAAACAACAGACCAACCTTGCAATCAGTCATCATCCAACCACAAAAGTTAAAAAACTCACACCAAACACTCACTCAAACCAACAATCCACAAACCAACCAACTCATCAAACCAACGAACCACTCACATACAAAATCCACCACACATGTACCACCCCACCACCCCACACACTTACCAACTCAACTCAACACCCCACCCTTCAAAGGCGGTGCAAGTCAGACTCAACATAAATATCCAGTTTCCGCACAAGAACCGACCTCACGAATCCGCCCCGCTTACTTCAAACCCCAAACACCCACAGAGCATTATGTCAAAACACCGACTCACCCAATACAAGCCCCAACCTTAGATCACACTACTACTCCATCCAATTTCACCACAACCAACCAAAACCACACTAAAACACCCACACCACAAACAATACAACTCAACACCTTAGCCACGAACTCAAAAATCAACCAAAAGACCAATTCCTCTCTCCACCCCAAATCCCCTCCCATCCACATAGGCCCTAAAAGCCCACTCATCCCTCGGCTCAGTCCGAGGGCTTTCAGTTTTATTAGTGCTTTATGTATTTTTCTAGCAATCTTTACTACTCTTTATAGCAAAAGAGATAAAAATATTTCGCAACCAATCAACCAAAATCAACTTGCACAATCACAACCAAAAGCTACAGGTCTATTTGCCAACTTACTCCAAAAACTCCCTTTTAACACCAAACAAACCTGCCCACCAGACAACCCTAACTGTACTTCCTGTACCTTCTGTACATCCGATACACCCCCTTCAATCATCGCCTCTCTCGGCCGCGTTCTTGGTATTACCACCAACTCGTCCAATATCTCCTTTCAAGGAGTTATCGACGATAACTACAATTTTGGCGTCCTTGGAACTATAGAAGGTAGTCAACTAATTGCCGGGACTACAACCGGAACCCCTTTAATCATTAACTCACCCCAAAGAGTTCCCAATCTAAACGCCGATCTTCTCGATGGCAAACACCTAGCCGAGATAGAAGCCCAAATCCAATCCGGCTCCACTCTCCAAGCTGTCTACAACAACGGTTCCAGCATCAACCTCACTTCAAATGCTTTAGAAATCAACGACAGCCTTGGTGGCAGCATTATCACTTTCGACGAAGATGCCACCTATCCCGTTGATATCGAAGAAGCCACCAACATCTCAAACACTCTAAACGTCACCGGCCTTATCAACATCACCGGCCAAATCAATGCCTCTTCAACTATCACCTTTGATGACAACAACACTTCTGGAGCCATCCCTCTCTCAGACGCTTCCAACACCACTCTACCAGCAGGCAAGACCTCGATTCTTGATGCCCTTGCCGACATCAGCTCTTCCACCAGCCTCTTCACAGACGCAGGTTCCATCACCTACTTAACTTCAACCTCAGATGACTTAGCTATCGGAGGTACTTCTTTATCAGTCGCCTTCTCTGTCGACGTTTCCGAAAACAAGGTTAGAATCGGTAACGGCTCATCCACCGATGGACGTATCGAGTTCTATGCTTCAGACGGAGACACCGGTACCCTCACCTACACCACTTCAGATAACTTCAACTTCTCCGGCGGCAACGTCGTCATCGGCCAAGACCTCACCGTTACCGGTGGAGACATCACCGGCACCAACGGAGAATCAATTGCCATTGGCACCACAGACGACATCATCAGCTTCGCTGGTTCAGGCGGCTCCAACGACACCAACCTCTACATCAACCTAGACGGTTCATATCCAACTATATATAGTAATGCCGACACAGCCATCGGCATCGACGACGACATCACTTTCATTGGCGCCCAAACCATCTCTTCAACAGCTGGCAACATCACCATCTCCCCAGCTGGCAGCTTCGTGGTTGCCAACCTAGACTGTACTGGCAACACAAATGGCGGTGCCCTCACAGCCAACGCATCAGGGGTGATCTCTTGTACAGATGACGATGGCGGAGCCGGTTCCACCATCGCCGTTGAAGAAGGTGATTCTTCAGTAGTTGCCACTCTTTCCACTCTCGACTTCTTCGCTTCAGACTTTACTATCACAGAATCCCCAGCAGGCGAAGCAAACATCGTTATTGATTACTCCAATTCTGGCATCACCAGAGACAACCAATCAGAAACCATCACCACTAACTGGACATTCTCAGCCGGCCTCACTCTCGGCAACGACCTTACTCTCTCTACCAACAACATCATCACTGGCGCTGCCACCATCTCCTCAACCGAACTAGACATATTAGATGGAGGCATCCTTCTCTCAGAACTCACCGACACCGGCACTCTCACAGCTTCTTCTGTAAACATTGACGGCGGTACCATCGACGGCACCACCATTGGAGGTTCAACGGCAGCCGCCGGCACTTTCACAAATCTCACTTCCACCGGCAACACCACTCTTGGCAATGCCAACACCGACACTCTAATCATCAACGCCGGCACTTCAGGTTCAGGCATCACTCTTGCAGACGCCACTTTCCAATCATGTACCGCTTTAGAAACCAATGCTTCTGGAGTCTTGGTTTGTGGTACTGACGATATCGGTGGTGGGTCTTCCAACTGGGACATCGAAAACCAAGTTATCCATCCTGGCAACACCACTCTTGATCTTGTAGTTGGTGGCACTGCCACTTCCTCAGCCACTTACCAAATCTTTGCCAACACTGGCGCCTCTACCCAATCAGGCACCCTCACTTTTTCAGGCGGTAATGCCATCCAAACCACCGCCAATCAATCTCTCACTATTGGCGGCTCCACCACCGGCAACATCATCCTAGACGAAAACACCTCCATCACTGGCTCACTCACTTTCGGTGGACAAACCCTCACCGACCTTGTAGGCACTGGACTCACCAACAATTCAGGTAGCCTCGAAACCACCCTCGGCACTACCATCGACACTTCAGAAATCACCAACAACACCATCACCTTCGACGACATCGCCGACTCACTCTCTCTAGACGCCTCCACTTCCATTGCATTTGGCACCAGCGACTTCACTTTCAACCTCGATTCTTCAGGTGACTTCATCATCCAAGACAACGGCGGCGCCTTTGTATCTTTCCTAGACACAGGTGTCGTCACCATAGACTCACTCAACTTTGACGGCACCACCTTTGGCCTCACTTCAGACACTGATCTCCTCTCTCTCGCTGACAATGCCCTCACTATCAATGGCACCCTCACCTCCACCGGCAACATCAACTCTTCAGGTGGTACCCTCCAAACCAACTCCACCGACCGTATCGACAACTCAGGCAACCTTGTCAACATCGGCACCACCCAACTAAACTCTCAAACCTACACCTGGCCAGGATCCATCACCGACACCTACATTCTCCAAACAGATGGCTCAGGCAACCTAACTTGGGCAGACCCCGCTGCACTCGCTGGATCCTCCACTCTTTGGTCCCAAGCCAACGGCACCATCTATCCCAAAAACACTTCTGCCGACTTCCTTATTGGAGGTCAAGCCTCTTCCTCAGCCGCCTTCTCAATTCTCAACGTCCTCACCGGCACCCCCACCGCTTCTGTCTCAGCTGGTTCAACAGGCGCCACCTACCTAACAGCCGATGGCACTCTCCAAACCACCGCCAATCAGAGTCTAACCATCGGTGGTTCAACTACTGGCAACATCTCTCTCTTAGACAACACTTCCATCACCGGCACTCTCGATATCTCCAGCACCTTAGACGTCACCGGCACCACTACCCTTGATGGCACCCTCCAAGCCAATGGAATCTTAAACCTAGGTGACGGTGGCGACGCCATCTCCATCGACGGTGACACTTGGGACATCACTTCAGCCGGTGTTGGTTCCGGCTTTACCCAATTCACAGTCGACAACCTAGACTTAAACGGCAACACTTTGTCATCAACTTCTGGCGATATCATCCTGACTTCAGCTTCTGGTAGTGATCTAGATTTTAATATCTCCGGCGGTGGCGAATTCCAACTCGATGGCGGATTGGTCAACATCGGCACCGGCACCTACACTCTAGCCAACGGCGACAACGACCTTGGAGTCCAAGGAGACTTCGAAGTCAACGGCGGTGCCTTAATCGATGGAACTCTAACCGCCACTGGTCAAGTAAATCTAGGAGACGACGGTGATAGCGTCACTATCGATTCTAGTTCTTGGAACATATCTGCTGCTGGCGTTGGCTCAGGCTTTACCCAATTCACAGTCGACAACCTAGATCTAAATGGAGATACACTCTCAAACACCTCTGGCTATCTCTATCTAGATTCTTCTGGAACCGATGGCGATCGAATCGTGTTTAAAGACAACCTCGAAGCCGACGGCGCAGCCACTATCTCTGGATCACTTCTAGTCAACGGTACCTCCACTTTCAACGGACAGCTCGTTCTTGGCGACGGCGGCGACGACATTGCCATCAACTCCGATGATTGGGACATCAACTCCTCAGGCGTCACTTCTGGCTTAACCATCGCTACTTCCCAACTCACCGGCACCCTTTTCACCTCAGCAGGCGACTCTGGATCAACCAACATCGCTCAGGGTGACACTTTAACCATCTCTGGTGGCACCAACTTAACCTCATCCGACAACGGCTCAGGCACAGTAACTGTTAACCTCGACTCAGACGTCGCAGGTCTTACTTCTCTCACAGTAGACAACCTAAGACTCGATGGAAACACCCTCGACACCACCTCTGGCAATCTCACTCTCGATTCATCCGCCGGCACCACCACCATCAACGACATCCTCACTGTAGCTGGCCAAATCAACGTCGACGGCGGCACCATAACTAGAGATTCAGGCAATCTCTCGATCACCACTACAACCTCTGGAGACCTCACTCTTACTACCGCTGGCAACTTAGTTCTATCTGGCTTTACTGACTGTACCGCCCTTGAAACCGATTCTTCAGGCAATCTATCTTGCGGCTCAGACGCTGGTGACGCAGGCACTTGGACTGTTACCAACAAAGTCATCCACCCTGGCAATACCACCTATGACCTAGCTATTGGTGGTAACTCAACTGCTTCTGCCACTTACCAGGTGTTCGCCAACACAGGAGCCTCCACTCAATCAGGCAACCTTACTTTTTCAGGAGGCAACCAAATCCAAACCACTTCTCTAGAGACCCTTACCATCGGCGGAGACACTACTGGATTCGTCCAAATCCAACCCAACGGTGACACCAACGACTTCTTCACTTTCTCATCTGACGGTGCTGCATTGACCATCGACACCGCTGGCGCCGACCTCACTTTTGAAGCCGGAGCCAATCTTGAAATCAACGCTGACCTCACCGCCGAATCTATTACCATAGATACAGCCGGAGCCGGTATCACCTTCAACTCAACCGGCAATCATCTTATAGAAGCCACCTCAGGCACCCTCCAAATTGGTGCAGCCACTCTCACCGGAACCATCAATGGTAATTCTCAAAACTTGACCAACCTTGCTCAACTCACAGTAGATAACCTTTCGCTCGATGGTAACGCCTTCACATCAACTTCAGGAGACATTGATATTAGCCCTGTTTCAGGTACAAACTTAGACATTGATGTCGCTGGCGGCGGCGAAATCCAACTCGACGGTGGCCTCACCGACATCGGCAGTGGTACTTACACCCTAGTAGACGGCGATAATGACCTTGGAGTTGAAGGAGATTTTGAAGTCAATGGCGTCACCCAACTAGATGGCTCTTTCACCGCCAACGGTAGTGTCACACTAGGTGACAACGGAGACACTGTCACCATCAACTCCTCAGACTGGGACATAACCGCTGCAGGCGTCGGTACCGGCTTTGACTCTTGGACAGTTGACTCACTCCTCTTAGACGGCACCACTTTTGGATTAACTTCAGACACCGATCTTCTTTCTCTAGCTGACAACGCCCTCACAGTTAATGGTACCCTCACATCATCTGGTACCATCAACTCCACTGGCGGTACCCTCCAAACCAACTCCACCAACAGAATTGACAACTCCGGCAACCTAACCAACATCGGCACCACCCAATTCAACTCTGTCACTTACACCTGGCCAGGTGCAGATGGTACCAGCGGTCAAGTATTCCAAACCAACGGCGCCGGCACTTTATTTTGGGGTGACGTGGCAGTCCCCACCGATGTCCTCTGGCAAATAGTCCAAGGTGCCATTGCCCCCAAAAACACCACCACCGACCTACTCATTGGTGGACAAGCTACATCATCAGCCGCATTTGCCTTTTTAAATGTTAACTCTGGAACTCCAACAGCTTCTATCTCAGCCGGCACCAATGGCGCCACCTACTTAACAGCCAACGGCACTCTCCAAACCACTGCTCAACAAACTTTAAACCTTGGTGGAAGCACTACCGGCAACATCATCCTCCAACCCAACTCCGACACCACCAACTATGCCCAACTCACTTCTGATGGCACCGACCTCACACTCTCCACCACAGATGCATCAGATTTAACTCTTGCACCAGCCGGCACCCTCTACTCTTCTTCAGCCTTCCAAGCTGACGGTTCAGTTCTTGTCACCGGCGCAGCAACCATCGGCAACAACACCAACACCGTCACCATCAACTCCAGCTCTTGGGACATCTCCTCATCCGGAGCCGTAACGGGTCTCACCTCACTCACCCTCGACAACCTAAGACTCAACGGCAATACCCTCGACACCACCTCAGGCAACTTAATCCTCGACTCCAACTCTGGCACCACCGCCATCAACGACGACCTCACAGTATCTGGCACCATCACCGCCAATGGCGGCCTTATCACCAGAGACTCAGGCAACTTAACTCTCTCCACCACCACTTCAGGAGACTTAACTTTCACTTCAGCCGGAGATATCATTTTCACTGGCTTCAATAGCTGTACCGCCCTCGAAACCGATGCTTCAGGTATCCTCTCCTGTGGTGCAGACGATACAGGCGGCGGCGGCAGCACCTACTGGGCACTTACAGCCGAGACCCTTCATCCCGGTAACACTAGTCTAGATCTAGTTATCGGTGGAACGTCAACAGCCTCTGCTAAATTCCAAATCTTTGCCGACACTGGCACAGCATCTTCTGCAGGCAACTTAGTTGTCGGCAACCAAGTCAGACCTGCCAACGGCAATCTCAATTTAGCTTACAAATCAGGCCAAAACTCTTGGTCAAATGGTTTAGTCATCCAACAAGATACAGGCAACATTGGTATCGGCACCGACAACCCTACTTCCCGACTCCAAATCGCCGGAGCAAGTTCAACTATTTCCAACTCTTCTGGAGACATCACCATCAATGCCGCCTCAGACACCATCGATTTTTCAGGAGACTCACTTTCCAACTTCGCCCAACTCCTTGCCAACGCCGGTACAGCCTCAGCCCCATCCTACTCATTTGGCACCGACACCGACACTGGCATCTACCTCTATGGCACCAACCAACTCGGCATCTCTCAATCAGCCACAATTTCGGGTACACTCGGACTCGCTCCCACCCTCCAAATCGACGCCGGCTCATGTAGCGCCGCCACAGAAGGTCGCTTCTACTACGACGCCGACCAATCCAAATACTACTTCTGCAACGGCACTTCTTGGGAAACTATCGAAGGTGCTTCTGGTTCAGGTTACTGGAGCCAAACTGGTAGTGATGTTTACTACAACTCAGGCAACGTCGGCGTCGGCACCCTAACGCCAGACTCACTTTTTAATGTCGAAGGTGCTTCTATTGGCCAAGCCATGGCCATCTTCAACGAAACAGGAGACCAAAACATCATCTCCGCTTCTTCCTCTGGATCCACCAGATTTTCAGTCACTAGAGAAGGCAACATCGAACTCACAGGCTCTATTGTTGGCGACTCGACTGATTCTTTAAGACTCCAAGCTGGAGGTTTCACCAACGGAGTCGACGGCACTTCAAATATTTATTTCTTAGATGCATCTGGAAACGTCCGTGGTCGCTACCAAACCAGAACTGACGCTGGCACTGGTACTGGAGAAGACGGAGCCCTCACAGTTAACTCAGGCACCACCACCATCAACACAACAGCCACTTTTGTCGACGTCACTTCCAGCTCAGGACAAACCACTTTAAGCGTCGACTCCACTTCAGGCTTTAGCGTAGGAGACGAAGTCTTAATTGTCCAAATGATGGGTACTGGCGCGGGCTCCTACGAATTCAACACTATATCTTCAATCGGGGCCGGCTCTTTCACCCTAGACGTTGACCTCTCCAACACCTACACCTACTCAGGTGGTACTTCAGTTCCTCAGGTAATTCGAGTACACCAATACACCAACGTCACCGTCAACTCCGGCGGAACACTCACTGTCAGTGCCTGGAACGGATCAACTGGCGGAGTCATGGCCTTTAGAGCTACCGGTGATGTCACAGTTAACTCAGGCGGAACTATCAACTTGGACGGTCGTGGTTTCACTGGCGGCTCAGCCCCATCTGGTGGTGCTGGTGGTGCCAACGGAGACAATGGTAACGATGCCGGTGAATCAGGTGGATCATCTTCTGCTGGTAGCGCCGGTAATGGCCCAGGTGGTGGAGGTGCCGGTGGCGCTGGTGGCACTGGTGGCGGCGGGGGTCAAGCTGGCAACAATGCCGGTGCTGGTGGTGGAGGTGCCGGTGGCGGAGCCGGTGGTGGTGGTGGCGGTGGCTACGCTGGAGCCGGAGGTGCTGGTGGTGGTGGCACCGCAGGCGCTGGTGGTACTGGAGGTGTAGATGGACAAAGTCACTCAGGTGGTACTGCTGGAGGTTCAGGATCTGGATCTTCAGGCTCAGCTGGATCTTCCCAAGGTTCCGCTTCATTAACTACCATGTTTATGGGTGGCGGTGGTGGATCAGGAGCATCTGGTGCTGGTGGTGGTGGTGGTGGATCAGACCTTGGAGCCGACGGACGAACTGGGGGTGCCGGAGGTGCCGGGGGTACTGGTGGTGGAA
This sequence comes from uncultured bacterium, assembly GCA_965369335.1. Lineage (GTDB taxonomy): Bacteria > Patescibacteriota > Microgenomatia > UBA1400 > CAYNFZ01 > CBDUQH01. The sequence continues at coordinate 59 of CBDUQH010000025.1, read as the reverse complement.
TCATTTATATTTCCTCAGCCAACATCACTGTAGACGGTTCCATCACCAACGACGGAACC
>CBDUQH010000024.1:0-12584 GCA_965369335.1 uncultured bacterium | reverse complement strand
GTTATTTTGGGTTGCAAGGATGGGTGCTGCCAGAGGTGAGAAATAGGTGTGCATTATAGGATACAGTGTTTTTAATAATGCCAAAACTATAGGATTGACATTTTGGTGGGGTTGTGTTATTGTATTGGTGTTAAAACAGCCGGGATTTGAAAAATGGGAATGATAAAGAAAATTTTTGGAAGAAAGAGGAGAAACGTGTTGGGAAGTCGCAGACTTAACAGAAATAGTAGAGAGAAGATGTTTTGGGAAAATCAAGTGAAGAGTTTGGGAAGGTATCAACAAGAAGTTGTGAGTATGTGGAGATAGTTGAAAGGTTGGTAGTTAGAAAGTTGTTAAAAGATCTCGAGGAGTTTTTTTAAGAGCAGTCTAAACTTTAACAAAGTTTGATAAAATAACAAAAGAGCATGACTACCGCTAGATGGGACTACGAGTAGCTATGCTCTTTCGCGTATGGACTCTTTGCAATCGGACAGGAAATACAAAGAGTTAATTAACAAGGTAACAAAGTTGACAAGTACTGTCAACGACACATAAAAGCTCACACTGTATCAAAGTGTGGTTTTGGGTAGATGTGTCGGAATGGTAGGTGGTGTGTTGGGCAGGCATACCACCTTCCGTTTCGGCTCATGTACATAAATATTTAAATACAAGAACTACGTAAAAGCGGCCTTTTCCAGATGAAAGAGGCCATTTTTGTATTTGAGAGTCGAATATAAATATAAACGAGGAACAATGGTCGAAGTTAACTTAATTCATGACACCAGAGAAATAGGCTGGTTTCGCAGAAGCTTTTTGCGTCCAGAACCTGTTGTTGTGGATGGAATGACCAAATTTGTTGGAAAGCTAGCCTTGAGTTTGTGGTTGGTGGCTTTGTTGGTGCTAGTTTTGCCTAACAGTGCAGGAGTTTGGTATGGGTTGTTTCCAGAGACCACTGAAAAAGTTGCTCAGAGCTTGAGTCAGGCGGTTGATGTTAAAAAGAGTGAGTTTGGGGCTTTGGCTTATGAAAAGCCTGAGGTTTATCAACCTGCCTTGGATACAAGTTTGCCGGTTGAGAATAGAATAGTGATTGAGAAAATTGGCTTAAACACTGTTATTGGTGAAGGTGATGTTGAGGAGGCTTTGAAAACTGGAGTGTGGAGAGCTGGTGATTTGGGTGATCCTTTCGAAAGAGATTTGCCTACAATTTTGGCGGCTCACAGGTTTGGATATTTGAAGTGGACTAATGAGTACCGCAGGCTAAATTCGTTTTATAACTTGCCCAAGCTTGAGAATGGTGACAAGGTTGAGATTGTCTGGAACCAGAGGAAATACGTGTACGAAGTCTATGAAGGCTATACTGATAGTGAGATTAAAGACTATGAAGCGGACTTGATTTTGTACACTTGTGAGGTGTTAAATTCAGATAGAAGAATTATTAGACATGCTAGGCTAATTGAGAGTTAACGGCCTATAGAGTTGACTAACGTTATATTTTTGTTATAATGTTTAGATCAAATTTTTGTTTAGGAGGATTTATGAAAAAGACAGCCACTACAGCTTTTTTGTTAGCTGGCTTTTTGGCATCTGCTGCTCCTGTCTTTGCTGATGGCTCAACAGTTACAAAAACTGTTTGTACCACTCAATATGGTGGAGTTAGAGAGTGTGAAGAAGTTGAAGTAACCAGAGACGAGATCACTCACCCTGTTGAAGAGACAGGTATTGTGGAAAACGTTTTGTTAGCAGGAGGCTTGTTTGTAGCAGGCTATGCCTTGCTACTTTTGGTTAAGCACAGGGCTGAAATTAAGTTTAATTAAATTTAGTTGATAGAATTGGAAACCCGAGTTGAGGCTCGGGTTTTTTTGTATCTGGTGACTTGAGGATGTTGTTCAAGTCCCGGCCTTGATGTATTCCTGTGAATGGTGAATGTGTGCTTAAAGGTTTGGAAGAAGGGTTTTTGGGTGGATTGAGAGCCTGAGAGGGGTTTTGAAATGAAGGTTTAGTGTTAATGATTTTTATCAGAAATTCGGTGTTAAGTGAGGTTTGGTTTATAATGCGGCGAATGTGTGTAGTTGGTGGGTAATATAATCAAAACAATTTATACTATAGGTTGATTTTATGGTCGAGTTGGAGTATAATTCGAGTGTAAATTAAAAAAGAAATAAAAGGGTTGTCTAATCTGACTTTAGGTGAGTTTTTTGGCAACCTTGTTTTTGTCTAAGACCCTAAGAGTTATGGGGTGTTTGCGAATAATGGAATGCGCAGAGCTAGATCTACTGTTCAATTTAACCAAATTAGTGGACAGTACACAGCTTCTCAGCTGAGGGTTGAGCAGGATGACAGAAGGTTTATGAATAGATGAATGGAGATTCAAATTGATTCGAATAAAAAATGTTCGAATTGTGCGAATACTGTTCACCTGTTTGGAAACAAATAGGATGGCACATTAAATTTAAACAAGGTTGAGTTTATTCTCGATTCGACTGAGCCTGTTTTTGGTTTTGGTGTTTTCTTCTTCGATGTACTCAATGATGTAGTTGGAAGTTTTATAAAGATGGTCTAGTTTTTGAGTATGTTGAGAAAGAATTGTCGCGTGGTGGGATAACATCTTTGAATGTTGGGAAAGTGTTTTGGTGTGTTGGTTAAGTATTTGAGTGTGCTCGGTTAAGACTCTGGTGTGTAGGTTGAGTATTTGGGTGTGCTCAGATAAGGTTTTGGCATTTTGAGCCACACCTTTTTCGACATTAACCAATCTGTTTTCGATAGGCTTTAGTTGTTGAGAGACTTCTTCTGTGACTACTTCTTTTACTATGGAGCGAATAGATTTAAGGTCAGATTTGTTTAGTGGCATAAGAAGATTAAAGCACAGATGTTTTCAGAGATCAATCTTGTTTAGTTAGAGTGGAGGGTGCCCGGGTGTAAGATCCCGGACAAGGCTAAAGCCTCTACCGGGATGACAGGTAAGGTTTTCGATTCTGAATCAAGTTCAGAATGACGGTTTTGAATTTGATTTAGAGTCTAAATGACTCTAAAAGGTGCTTTGGTTGGGAGAGTTGGATGCCAACTTGTCTCTGCTAAAGGGCTCTTTAAAAACATATAGTTAGAGAAATTGTTCGTTTAGGAGTTCCTTTTAAGGCATTTAAAGGACCAGTTTTGGGCGGTATGTCTGCTTAGAACTGGTCTCTTTAAGTGTTCATTTATCTACACGAAAGGAAGTGTAAACGTGAACGAACAAAAACAAATGTCAGTTATGTTGGTGGCAAAGGAATCATACTGGATGGTATTGATTCCGCTGTTGGTGGTGGTGTTGGATTTGGTTGGTCTGATCACAGGTGGGCAAGCTCTCATCTTTATGATTGGGTCGGTCGTTGGGGTTCGTGCTTTTCGCAAGATTTGGGGTCGTAATTGGCACCGGAAGATTGTTGAAAAAAGCAAAGAAACTGTTGAGAAGCAATTAGTCAGCGCCTCTCCTCAAGATGTTGCAGCTATTCAAGCCAAAGTCGATGTGATGAATGCCTATTTGGTTGCACTTGATCGTGGAGCAGATATCGATGCATATGTTGATATCTTGAAGGTAAAAGATCGTGCTGATAAGGCATTGCAGAAATCGATTGCAAAAAGAACTATTGCTGAGCAAGCAGTTGCAGGTGCAGTAGGCGATCAAGCGAAGGCTGTTGCTGAGGCTAATTATGAAGCTGCTAAAGTATTAGTTCAAAACGATGCTGCTTATGTGGCTGAAGTTGATAAAAAAGTTGAGGCTGTGCTTGATCCGAGTAAGGCTGAGAAGAACCCAAGACAATGGTTCAAGCTAAGTACCCGAAACGCGATCCTGTTGCTGCTGTTTGGTTTTGCAATGCGGACACGTATCGAGAATATGGTAATGCATATTTTTGATACAGCTGCCGGAAATGAACCCGGTACGTATGAACCGTATCAACCCAAAAATACGTTTGATCTTGCCAATCTTGGACCAGGGGCGCCGACGGCGACTCCTGATGGATGGACTGGATCGACTGGATCGACATCTTTCAACCCTGAAAGCTCAAATGGCTCACCTGCACAAGTGACTTTGGCTCCAACGATTGCGCCTACTGTGACCCCGATGCCGACTGCTACACCTGATGCTCAAGATCATCAACTTCTGTACCAATATTGGTGCGGAGGTGTATCTGATACCAGTGATGGACGGGATCGAATGACGGGTAGTAATGACCGTTTCAATTCAAAGATGTTTGATGCGAAGATGGTTCCGGAATGGGCTGGTGACAGTTCAGTCCAACAATCTGTTAAGGATTGGTGTCAATCAACCATAATGAGTTGGTCAATTAACGTAGAGTTAATCACCCAACCAGCAACCGTGCAATCAATCATTAACTATTGTGAAGCGAATCCTGAACCGCAAGGCATTCCTTGTGTTGATTGGGTTTCCACTCAAGATAGCTTCGACTTCGCGCTAAACCGCTAAAAACTGACAAAGACCAAATTCTAACTATGTGTTAGGCAGATTATGTTTTAACCGAATTGATTTTTCCCTACCCGGGATTACATCGATTTAGTTATATATACATTTTCTGCCTTTACCTAGTGATTATTAGTCTAGTGATTAGTAGGTGGTACTTGAGGCAACTCGAGTAGAAATGTTTAACAAGTGAATAGGAATTTATTTGTATAGATTCCGGATAAGGCTACTTCGTGCCTTTATCACGCATAGCCTGACAATAGCCGGAATGACGAACTGACAAGAAAGTTGGTTTATCCTATAGTGTTGATTATTGAAACAATATGTTGTATAATATCGACACTGAAAGAAAGAGTTTTATAGATTTGGATTGGGCATTGAGAAGTACTTTGAGATAAATATGGGGATTTGAATGGAATAGGAATTATTTGTATAGATTCCGGATCAAGTCCGGAATGACAAATGAGGTTCAGGATGACAGAAGGTTTATGAATAGATGAAAGTAGAGATATTTTCACCTGTTCAGAAATGAATAGGTTTGGAACTTTGGTTGGGAGGGTTGAATGCCAACTTTTCCCGGCTAAATGGCTCTTTAAAAAGACACACAAGTAGTACGCTGATTTCTTTCGAAGTCATGTCGTATGTTTTGGAAGTGAGTTTTCGCTTTTGGGACGTACGACATGACACGTGGTTTCGAGGTTCAAAAAGAACCAACCACAAAATTTCAGATGAAAGGACAAAAAATCATGCGTAAGTTTTTCTCAATTTTCGTTCTCGTTATCCTGTTGGTATCAGCAATCCCAGTTTTTGCTCAGGACGGCGGTGATTTGCCAGAAGTTGGCGATTACTATGCTGTTAACGTCAGTGGCGTTCAAGCACGTATTGCACCCGATGTTCGGGCACCCAACTCAGAAGTGATACAACTGAATACAGGCGGCATTGTTCGAGTTTTAGAAGTACGTGAAGTTGATGGTAATGTGTGGATTTTGACCGAGTACGGCTGGATGGCTTTTCAGTATGAAGGTTCAGACTACTTTATCCCCGCAACTGCAGCTCAGATTAACCAACGTCAAAATGAAGCCCAAAGTGGTGGTGGCGTGTTAGTTCTTGATCTGACCCAACAACCAATCCATCTAGTAGATGGTGACGACTTAGTGTTGGTGGGTTTTGCAACTTCATTTCAGGAATCACCGGCGGAGTTGTCGGTTCCTGAAGGTGGTTATGCGTTTTTCGCACGCGAACTTTCGGCTGGTATTTGGGAAGTCGTAGAATACATTGGTAATCCTGATGATCATACTGCGACTGATCGGAATCACACTGTAAGTGTTGACTTCACAGGCAATAACATTGCAGTGTATGTTTTTGGTGACCTTGATCGTGGTGATGCGTTGATTGCACTGATCACTGAGTTGTTTAAGCTTGAGCCGACGGCTGTACAGTTCCAAGCAGATACCTACACCTCAGCTCCAGAATCGGCTTTGGATTTCAATCTGGTTCGAGAAGACAATCTTTTGGTCCAAGATGGACAAGGTGGCGCAGAATCCATTACTCCTGATGGGTCTACAGACCTGCCTATGGGTAACGGATATTCGTTTTTCCCAACGGCGGATGAATTTATCTATCCGCTACACGGAAATGGCGAAGAAGAGTTCACCATTTTTGCGATGAGTCCGGCAACGTTTAGCATTAACGAATGGCAACTAACCACAAGTGCAAACTATGAAGCAAACGGGCAATCATATGAAGGTCAAGCTGGAAATCTGGTCATCTTTGTAAATGAAGAAGGCGTTGATGATCCGCTACTGTTTGTTGAAGAATACTCTGAGGGTAACATGGCGGTAAATCACGTAAATTCCGAGGAATCGCCAGCCCAGTCAGGTGTTGCAAACGGTCGTATGATGTTCGAAGCAAAGAATTGTGGTCGTGGATGCCAGTTTCTGATCGTGTATGTTGTTTATGTCCAAGCAAATGGGAACGTTTCTGTGGTTTCTCGCGTTTTTGTTAGTGCCGAGTCAGTGACAGAAGAAACAATCGACCAATTGGTTCAAAGCGTTTATGCACAGCAAGGTACAGGAATCGAATAACGAAGGAAAACTTCATCTGAATAAATAACTTGTGTGTCTTGGCGATGGAGAGTTAAATACTCTTTTGTAACGAAATGTTACCCATCGCCGAACACCTGTGTTTGTTAGTGAAAACTAGCAGATAGAGGTGTTAGAAGTATGGATGATTGAAGTACAAAAAGTATGAGAGGTACGAGAAGTACAAAGGCTCAAAAGAACAAAGGTATTTAGTTGTATAGATTCCGGATAATGCTTCAGCCAGAGGCTGAGCCTTTACCGGAATGACAGTGGTTAGTTGAATTAGGAGTTTAAGTTGAGGTGGGTTTCGATGCGAGTGAGTCGTTTGGAATGGTCTTTTAGAGTTGATTGTTGGAGTGTGTTTTCTTTTCTTTCGGAGTCTAGTTCTCCATAGAGTTTGTCCATCCAGTAGTAGAATTCGTCTTTTGTGGGTAGATGGGAGATTTTTTCTTCTAAAGCATTAAGTTCATCTTTGGTGGTAAAAGTCTCGTCTACGTATTTGAAGATGGCTGAAAGCAGGATATCGTTGTTGGCTTTTAAGCTGGTTTGGATGCTAGTGTCGATGAGGTGTTTGATGGCTTTTAGGTCATTTGGTGTAAGTGGCATGGAGTCATTAGAACACAAATGGGTTTGGAATACAATCTTACTAGAGTGGGGGGCTGAGCCTTTACCGGAATGACAGATGATTGTTGGTTACGACGAAGTATTGCGCGATGCTAGATCTTTCACTGCGTTCAAGATGACAGAAGGTGAGGTTGGCAAGATGTTGGGCTTGAGTTGTGATGATCAGAGCTTGATAATGGATTTATGCGAAAGTTTGAGAGTTTATTAAGCCGATTTGAACGGTGGGTTTATCCTGTGATTTTGGTGGTGATTGTGGTGGCTTTGTTTTGGGCTAACTATATTCCTGGAACGTGGCTTTCTGGTTGGGACACATTGCATCCCGAGTTTGATTTTGAACTCTATTTTAATAGAGTGTTTTTTGGCGCTTGGCAGGAGCACCAAGGTGTGGGAGCGCCGGCTTCACAAGCACATGCGGCTGAGTTGCCGAGATTGGCTTTGTTGTGGTTGATGTCTTGGATGATGCCACTGTCAGCTCTGAGGTATGCTTTTTTGTTTGTGTGTTTGGGGTTGGGTGTGTTGGGAATGTATTGGTTGATGAGTAGAATGGTTTTAAGTGGTAACAAAAACAGACGTGAAATAGGTTTTTTGGTAGGATTGGTGTATTTGTGTAATTTGACGGTGGTGCAGCAGTTTTATGTGCCTTTGGAGATGTTTTTGGTGCATTATGCTAGTTTGCCTTGGATTGGTTGGTCAATCTGGGGGTATTTGAAAAGAGGTGATAAGAAAAGTTTGTGGTGGTTGGTGTTAGTAAGCTTGTTGTCGGGATCAATGGCTCACACGGCGACTTTGTTTTATGTGATGGTAGGGGCGATAGGGCTGCTTTTGTTGGCATGGAGTTTGTTTAACGGTTGGGTAGGAATAAAGAGATCATTTGTGGCAATGTTGGTGCTGCTAGGGATGAATTTGTATTGGTTGTTGCCGAATGTGTATTTTATTGTGAATCACGGGAGTGATGTGGGGATTTCCAGGATTCATGCAAACTTTTCGGAAGAAGCATTTTTGCAAGGGAAGTCGTTTGGGACTTGGACAGATTTGGTGTTGCAGAGAAATTTTTTGTTTAATTGGAGAGAGTTTAATACTGATGAAGGTGAGTTTGTGGATTTGTTAGATGAGTGGTCGATTCACTTGTTTGATAATTCTTTGCTTTTGGCAGCCCCCTGGTTTGTGTTTGGCGTGGCATTGGTGGGAATAGGATTCAGTTTGATAAAAAGAAATAGGTTGGGTTTAGGTCTTTTGCCAATGTTTGGATTGAGTGTATTTTTTTGGATAAATGCTAATCCTCCTTTTGAGCAGTTATTTGATTTTTTAAGAAGTAATTCGAGTTTGTTAAAAGAAGGTTTGAGGTTTCCGTTTACCAAGTTTTCAATATTGTATTTGTTTAGCTTGAGTGTGTTTTTTGGTTTGGGGTTGTCAAAACTGTTTGGAAAGATAGGTAATAAAGTAGCGAAAGTGTTTGTGGTGGGGGCAATGAGTATTGTACTTTTGGGTTATTTTTTGCCAGCGTTTGAAGGAAATTTAGTGAGCCCGTCGATGAAAGTAGAGTTTCCAAATGAGTACTTAGAGGCGTTTGATTGGTTTGAACAGCAAGGTGAAAATATGAGGATAGCTAAGTTGCCACTTCACTCTTTTTGGGGATGGAATTTTTACGATTGGGATTATCAAGGAGCTGGGTTTACTTGGTTTGGGTTACCACAGCCAAGCTTAGATCGTGAGTTTGATAGGTGGACTCCTTACAATGAAAGTTTTTACAATCAGTTGAGTTTTGCGGCTTATTCAAAAGATTTGCATATGTTTGAAGAGACTTTGAAAAAATATCAAGTGGGATATCTCCTTTTGGACGAGTCACAAATTAATGCAGGTGGGGATAGTGAGTTGCTGATGGTTGATGGTTTAAAACAGATGATGGGAGAATCAAGTGATATTGAGTTTGAAAAAAGTTTTGGTTTTTTGAGTGTGTATAAAACTAACTTTGTTAAAAATGAAAATTTTGTGTGGGCGTTGAATGATTATCAGGAGATAAATAGTGATTTGACTTATATCGAGTATGATTCGGTTTACAAAAATGTAGGTGACTATGTGCAGAGAAATGGTGGAGATATTTATCCTTTTGCTAACTTTGATCCAAGAAGAGGAATTGAAATGGAGTTTGGGGATGGTAAGTTATCATTGAAAAGAGAAACTGGGCCACTTGGCAGTGGTGTCAAATTGGTATTGCCTGATTTTGTGCAAAGTGAAGAAGATTTGCCTTTGGATGTGCTGGTGGCAGTGGATGGGAGTGGAGGGCTTAGATTGCAGTATGGGATAAATTCACCCGAGTTTGTATTTAATGGGGGAGAGCAAATTGAGGGAAGTAGGACATGGTTGAGTGAAGATTTTGATGTGAGTGCAAGTGAAGTGGGGTTTGTGTCGGTGGGTGGTAAAGCTTTTGATATTCGAAGTGAAGAATTGAGTTTGGAATGGAAAAAGATTGGTAGTGTGTTGGTAGCGAAAGATGATTGGGTTGAAGTGGGGTTGTATTCAAGAGAGGCAGTGGAGAATAATCAAGTAGTTGAAGGTCTTTTGGAGGTTAATCCAAGGTTGTGTGTCAATCCTGATAGGCAGTTGGAGAAGGAGAGTGTGAGGTATGGTGAGTTTACTTTGGAAGTTAAAGATGCTTCGGTATGTTTGGGGCAAAGGTTTGATTTGGAAAGTGATTCTTTGGTGGATGTCTCTTTTGCGGTTAAGTCAAAAGAAGGGGTTTATCCGTGGTTTTGTGTGACAAGAGTGGGTGATAGTGGTTGTGTTAATGATGTGGTGCCGAATGAGTTTGTGGATGTGGTGTCGATGAGGCAGTTTGAGTTTTTGTTGCCGATAAACAATGGTAGTTATTGGTTGGATTTTGTGGCGCAGGCAGATGAAGGGCAAACGGGAAGTATTTCTTATAGTAATCTGGCATTTGACAGTTATAGTAAATTGTCGATTGAACAAGTTAATTTTGGAGAGTTATTTGAAAGAGTTTCAAAAGAACAAGAGGTTGTGTTGGATTTTGACGTGAAGAGTGTGGCGGCAGTGGTCAATCAAGGTGGCGGTGTGGTAGAAGATTTCACTTTAGGTCGAGGAAATTTTGAGCCGGTTAACTGTGATTTAGATAAAAGAGGTGAAGTCGATAAGAAGTTATTGCTGGGTGGGAGTTTGGATTACAGAGCTTCTGAAAATGGGTCTAGTTGTGACTTTTTTGATTATGCCAAGTTGAGCCAAAGCAAGTCATATTTGTTAAGAATGAAAGGAGTGAATGAAGAAGGTAGAGGTTTGAAGATTTATCTACATAATAAAGACACCAAAAGGATGGATTTGGAAAGAATACTGTCGAATGGAGATTTTGACGATTGGTTTTTGGTGTTGTCTAAACCTGGGAATGTTCGAGGATATACGCTAAATGTGGAGACGGCTTCGTTTGGACGAGTGGAGTCAGAAAACATTTTGGAGGAGATTAGCTTTTGGCCTGTACCGGCGAAGTGGTTATCTGAAGTTAAGTTAGTTGGAGGTGCTGAAGATAGGGATGTGGGTGATTTGGTGGTAAAGGGTGTGAATAAGTTAGGCAAGAGTAATTACAGCGTGCAAGTTGAAGGAAAGAGTGGAGTGTTGGTTTTGGGGCAGGGATATAATAGAGGATGGTTGGGATATCAAATTAACTCCAAAAACCAAAACTCAAAACCTAAAACTGTTCAAAATTGGATGCCGTGGTTTTTTGGAGATAGATTGGAAAAGGTCAAGGTTAATAACTGGGCCAATGGGTGGGTGGTGGAGAGGAGTGACTCTTCTTTAGATTCTTCTCAGCTAAAATCTGATCAGAATGACAAACAATATGAGATCGTGTTGGTGTATTGGCCGCAGTATTTGGAATTTGGAGGATTGATTTTGGTGGGGATAGTGTTGTTTGGAAGTGTAGTGTGGCTGGTAAGATTTAGGAGGATTAGGTGAATATGAAAGCGATGTTAAAAAGATATTGGTTGCTAACTGTTTACGTGGTGTTTTTAAGTTTTGTGGTAGGTTTAAATTTTTCTTGGGTAAAAATAAATACGGCAGTGCCTGACTTTGATGATGCTGGACACACAGTGTTGACTTTGATTTACTCGAAGATTATTGCTGGTGAGTTTCCTGTTTCTGGTGTGAGTGACTTTTTGAGGCAAAGTAGCTATTATCCACCTTTTGTTTATTGGTTGGCGACGCCGGTTGTGTGGGTGTTTGGAGGAGACTATAAAGTACTTCAATACTTTTCGGTTTTGTTTGTACCTGTTTCTGGGCTGTTTGTGTATTTGTTGACAAAAGAGCTGGGAAAATCTGATTGGTGGGCGTTTTCTGCCGGAGTGTTTTATGTGTTGTTTCCTCAAGTTTGGGAACAATCGCGGTATTTGATGTTGGATTTGCCGTTGACTACTTTTGTGCTGATTAGCGTGTATTGTTTGGTGAAGTCTGATAATTTTGATGATGTTAGATGGGTGTTGGTGAGCTTTTTGTTTGCCTCGTTTGCTCAGTTAACCAAATGGTATGCGGGAGTGTTTTTGTTTGTGCCGTTTGTGTATTACTTTTGGATGGCTTTGGGGAGTGTGGAAAAAGTGAGAGAAAGAGTAGTACATGCTTTTATGGGTTTGGGTGTGGCTATGTTGTTGGTGCTTCCATGGTATGGAGTCAATTTAGTGAGTTTGTTGGAACAGACAGTGTATTTTTCTAAACCACATGCTGGAAATCCGACTTCAGTATTATCGGTAACAAATTGGTTTTACTACATTGCGGCTTTGGTGAATTATCAAGTGGTATCGATTACTGCATTGTGGTTAGTTTTTTCAATTTTGATTTGGGTCAAATCAGATAAGGATTGGAAGTGGCTGTTGGTGTTGGAACTAGTGTTTGTTTATGTTGTGTTTACAATTTTGGGTAACAAAAATATTAGATTTTTGATGCCACTATTGCCCTATTTAGCGGTGGTGATGGGATATGGAAGTTATTGGCTCGGTCAAAGGAGTAAGTTGGGATCAAGAGTTTTGATGAGTGGGATGGGGTTGTTTGGTGCTGGGCTGTTTCTGATTAATTCGTTTGGGTTTCCTGTAACCATGGATTATTATCCAGTTGTACCGGTTTATAAAGTGATCCCTTTTGTACATTTTTTTGCGGTTGATTTGTCTTCTAAAAGTGTGCCTTATCATTACAGGAAAATAGATTGGAATCCTAAAGTAGTGTTGGAAGATTTACATAAGAAAACTGGGTTTTACGATAAGAATATTTTGGTAGATATTGACAATCCTTTTGTTTCCAAAGCTATATTTGAAATGTTTGTGTTGGAAGATTACTTACATTTTCACCTGGATACCCCTCCAAACGATGATCTAGTTTCAGTGAGAAGTGATGAAGAAGTAAGTGAGTATTTGAAAAAATTTGATTATGTGATCGTGCCTAAAGAGTTTGTT